>DASWYH010000842.1:0-5380 GCA_036405095.1 Gemmata sp.
GCCCCCGTCCCGCCACCGAACTTGTCGCGGGCGTGCAACCGCTTGAAGATGCGGAAGATCGAGTCGTGGTGCTTTTCCGGCACGCCGATCCCGTTGTCCCGCACGTGGAACACGGTCGCGAGTTTCGCCCCCCCCTGCCCGTCCGGCACCGGCCGCTCGTCGTACCCGATCTCGACCCACTTGTGCGCCTTGTCGTTGTATTTTAGCGCGTTCGAGATCAGGTTGGCGAACACCTCGCCCACCATCACCGGGTCGCACCGGACCGTTGGCAAGGGGCGGGGCACCCGGACCTCGGCGCCCGTCTCCTGGAGCCGGGCCTGGAGCGTGTCCCGCACGTCCCGGAGCAGCGCGTTCAGATCTTTGTCGCGGGCGACGAGTTCGCCCCGGCCCATCCGCGAGTAGTGCAGCAGCGACTCGATCAGCGCCTCCATCCGCTGCGACAGTCGCATGATCGATTCCAGCTTGGCCTCACCGTCCGCCCCCAACTTGTCCTGGAAGTCTTCGATCAGAAACGCCGCGTAGTTGTGAATGCCCCGCAGCGGCTCCTTGAGGTCGTGGCTGGCGACGTAGGCGAAGGCGTCCAGCTCCTCCACCATCGCCTCCAGTTCCTTGTTCATCAGGGCCAGCCGCTCGGCGTGGCCGATCACCACGTCGAGCACCGCGGCGCGGAACCGGCGGGCGGCTTCGACCTCGACCTCGGTCCACGCCGGGGCCGTCCCGTGGACCGACTCGCGCCACAGGTCGAACGACTTGCGGGGCGTCAGCCGGGGGCCGTGCGGCCCGATCTGCACGTCCTTCTCGGTCGGGTAGCCGGCCCACGTCACCGTTTCGATGTGCTCGGGCCGGAACCACATCAGGAGGTCGCGGCGGGTCCGCGAGATGGGCTCCGCGAGCAGCCCGCAGGCGGTGCCCTTGAACGCGTCCGCCGGGGCGTACTCGGCCGGCAGGGCGTTCGTGTACACGCCACTATCGGCTCCGCCCTGGCGCCCCCGTACCCACTCGGCGAGGGCCGCGATCTGTTCGGCGCTGGGGGTCCGCCCGGCCGCCCACACGGACCCGTTTTGCACCAGCGCGACCCCGCCCGAGTCGATCAGATCGAGCAGGTTCGGGGTGCCGGTCACGAGTTCGTGCAGCTGCACCCCGGCGGTCGCGGCCTTCGTCACCAGGGCCTCGTGCGCGGCCCGGATGCGGAGCTTGTACTCCTGCCCCTCCCGGTCCTCGGCGGCGGCCAGTTGCAGCGACACCACCTGGGCCAGGAACTCGCACGCGACCCGCACGTGGTGCGGGATGTACTTGGGCGCGTAGTGGTGGGTGGCGATCAGCCCCCACAGCTTCCCGTCGCGGACGAGCGGCATCACGAGCGCCGCCGACACCCCCATGTTCTGGAGGTACTCGGTGTACATGACCGACGCCCCCCGCAGGGCACAGTGCGTCATGTCCAGCGGGGCCCCCGTCACCGGGTTGACGAGCGGCACCAGTTCGGCCGGCTCGGCCCGCACGTCGGGCACCAGCCGGTGCCACAGTTTGAGGAAGATTTGGCGGGCGGGCAGCGGTATGTCCGCGGCCGGATAGCGCTGGTCGAGGTAGGTGTTCAGGTCGTCCCGCTTGCTCTCCGCGAACACCCACCCGCTGCCGTCGGCCAGGAACCGGTACACCATCACGCGGTCCAGGCCCGTCACCCGCCGCACCTCCTCGGTCACGGCCCCGCAGTACGCCCGCAACGTGGTGGCGGTTTGCAGCCGGGCCACCGTCCTTTTGACCAGGGCGTAGTAGTCCGGGCTCAGCGGCCCGCCGGTGCGGGTGGACGGCTCCCACTCCAGGACGCCGATCGCCCCCTGCGTGTGGGCGGTCAGGTCGAACGGCCCGGCCGCCCCGGCCGGGGTGGTCGTGAGGGCGAACAGCGGGCCGTGCTCCAGTTGCTCGACCCGCAGGAAGTGAGCGAGATGACGGACCTCATTGGGACCGAGCAAGGCATCGAGGCCGCGACCGAGTAGGCCCGCCGGCGCGACCCCAAAGAGGGTGGCCGTGTTCGCGCTCGCCTGGACGATGGTGAGGTCCGACAGCCGCAGGACGAGCAGCGCCCCGTGCGGCAGGACGCAGCCGGGCACGTGAATCGGTTCGCGGTCGCAGTTGGTGAGCGTGACCTCGCCGCTCTTGATGCTATAAGCGGCGCCGGTCATGGGCGGTTCTCCCCCGCCAGCACCGCCCCGAGGGCCTCGAACGTCCGGTGGGCCGAGCGGACGATCTCGTCGTCGCCCCCGGCGCGCTCCGAGTAGGCCGTCAGGAAGGCCCGAAACGTCTTCCACATGGTCCCCACGTCCGCTCCGTAGCTGGCGAAGAAGGCGCCCGGGAGCGGGCCGCCCGGCGCGCCCGACATGTGCCGCGTGAGGACCTGCCCGCCGAGGGTGGCCCCTTCCAGCACGTACAGGCACCCGAGCGCCCGGGGCACCGTATCAAGGGGCGGCAGGGCCGCACCCCCGGCCCCGTCGAGGGCGGCCCGGGTGGCCCCGAGGGCGGTCAGGTCGCGTTCGAGCAACGGGGCCTTGCGGCGGCTGTCGAAGTCGAACCCGAGGGCCCCCCACGGCACGGCGGCGAGCGCGGCCTCGGCCGGGCGGTAGAAGCGATAGAACTTCCACAGCAGGGGGCGGTACTCGTCCGCCGAGGGGGCGCGCTCGAGCAGGGCCAGGTTCCGTTCGACCCGCTCGTGCAGCTCGCGGGTCTCGTCTTTGAGTCGGGTCAGGAGCATCGCGGCCTCTGGGGACGGGTGCTACACCGGTCGCGCGGGGGGCGCGCCCCGGGCGCCGGCCAGCACGCGCTGCAGGTCCGCGAGGACGACCGGCTTGGTGAGGTGGGCGTCGAAGCCGGCCTCGTGGGCCCGGGCCACGTCCTCCGGCCGCCCGTACCCGGTGAGGGCGATCAGGTACACGTCGTTCGGGGCCGGCTGTTCGCGGACCGCCCGGGCGACGGCGTACCCGTCCATTCCCGGCAGCCCGATGTCGCACAACATGACCTCGGGCCGGGAGCGCCGCGCGGCGGCCGCGCCGTCCGGGCCGGTGTAGGCTACCGCCACCTTGTGGCCCAGCATCTCCAGCAGGGTGAACAGGCTGTCCGCCGAGTCGCGGTTGTCCTCGACGATCAGGACGTGTCGGCCCGCGCCCGGCTGAGCGGGGGCCGGTTCGCCGGCCGGGGCCGCGGCGGGGCGCGCGAGCGGCAGGCGAACGGTCAGGGTGGTCCCCCGGCCCGGCCCGTCGCTCGCCACCGTCACCCCGCCCTCGTGCAACCCGGCCAGCCCCTTGACCAGCGCCAACCCGAGGCCCAACCCGCCGCGGCTGCGGTCCAGACTGCGGTCCGCCTGGGCGAACGGCTCGAACAGGGTCTTCATCGTGCCCGCGTCGATGCCGATACCGGTGTCGCGAACGGTAATAGCGACCACGCCCTCTCCGTCCCGCACCACATCGACGTGCACCTCACCGCCCCGGTCGGTGAACTTGACCGCGTTGTTCAGCAGGTTGCCCACCACCTGGGACAGCCGCGTGCGGTCGCCGCTCACCCACACCGGGCCCTCCGGCACCCGGACGTGGAGCGCGAGGCCGTTCGCCTCGACCGTGCCCCGGTAGTCGTCCACCGTCTCGCGGACGACCCGGTTCAGGTCGCACCGCTCCTTCTGCAGCGACACCTTGCCGCGCGCGATCCGGGTCACATCGAGCAGATCGTCTACGAGCCGGGCCATGTGGGTCGCCTGCCGGTCCACGATATCGCGAACCGACCGGACGACGCCCGGGGGCGGGTGGTCGTGGAGGCGGAGGATCTCGACGGCGTTGCGGATCGGGGCGAGCGGGTTGCGGAGCTCGTGAGCGAGCATCGCCAGGAAGTCGTCCTTGCGGCGGTTGGCCTCGCGCAGCGCCTCCTCGGCCCGCCGCGCCCGCAGCAGGGCGTTGACGGTGGCGATCAGCTCCAGCGGCTCAACCGGGTGGCAGAGGTAGGCGTCGGCGCCCCCGTCGAGGCCCTGAACCCGGTGCCGCGTTTTGGTGAACGTGCCCGACAGGTGGAGGATCGGAATATCGGCGGTGACCGGGTTGGCTTTGATCTGGTGACAGACCTCGAACCCGTTCATATCCGGCAGGTCGATGTCGAGAATCACGAGGTCGGGGTGCTCCTTCACCAGCCGCAACGTCTCCTCGCCGTTCTCGGCCTGCACGATGCGGAACCCGGCCCGCTGAAGATGGCGATTCACGGCGTAACGGTTGTCCTCGCTGTCGTCAACGAGGAGGATTGTTGTCTCGGACTGGTCGGCCATGTGGTTACTCGGAACTGGTTCGAAAACCACCCCCCGGGCGCGCCAAACGAGCGCGCGCGGTGCCGCCATCTCCCCGAGGGGGCGGCCTTCCATGACCGTGACCTGCTGTGGCAGTCGGCCGGGCCGCGGGGGCCCGTCGCCTTGGAGATTATACGCGCGGGGCGGGGGCACGCCATCGTCGCCCTTGCTCGGGCCGCACCGGAAGGGGATTAACGAAGCAATTATCGGGCCAATCCCCCCCCCCCGCTTGTTCCTCCCGGAGTCGCCCTTTCGAGGCCGGAAACCGAGCCCCCCCATATTTGGGGCGCCTCCGAACCCGGCCACAGGTCGCGCGAACGCCCCAACGGTCCCACTCGGCTCCGGGGTCACCCTGGTCCCGGGCGTAAGCCGCCGGTCTTCTCGCGGGTATCCTCGCAAAGCTCGTTCCCAACCCGCGCTCGCTGTGCTTTAATACCCCCATGGCGCGATTCGCACTCCCGCTCTTGCTCCTCCTCGCATCATGTGCCCCGGCACTGGCGCACCCGCTACCGAACTTCCGCTACGACCGCGAGCTCGACGTGCGGCTCCACCCCCAGACGGTCGAGGTGCGGTACGTCCTCCTCGTCAGCTTCTGGACGATGGTGGTTGACAGCCAGAAGCTCTTCAGCCCGGTCGAAATCGAGCAGATGGGCGGCCGGTTGCGCGAGGTCAGCAAGCGCTACTGCGAGAAGATGGCCCCGATCATGGCGAAGGCTCTGGAAGCGAAGTTGAGCGGCACCGCGCTCCGGTTCCGGAGCACGAAGCTGGAAATCGAACAGGACCGCGATCACGCCCGGCTCAAGTTCGTGTTCCAGGCGCCGTGGGCCATCTCCGGGGGCGGACCCGACAACAAGTTCACCTTTGAAGACCACAACTTCGAGACCGAAACCGGGGCCGTGTGGCTGGTCGTCAAACCGGACGACGACCTCGACGTCAAAGAGCTGATCGAACCGGAAGACCTCCGCAAGCGGGACCCGAGCCAGTACCGGCCCGGGGACGCCGCCCGCGCGCGGAAGGCGTCGGCGGTGTTCACCGCTCCCGCCCTCCCGCCACTCGCCCCGCCCC
>DASWYH010000843.1:0-2583 GCA_036405095.1 Gemmata sp.
GGGCGCCCCGACCTGATCCCCGCCATGTGCCGGGCGAGTGTGGCCGCCGGCGCGGACGGCGTTCACGTCGAGGTCCACAACTGCCCGGAGAAGGCACTGTCCGACGGCCCGCAGGCGCTGCTCCCGCACCAGTTCCTGGACCTGATGGGCGACCTCCGCCGGCTCGCCAGTGCGCTGGGCCGCGAGTTCTGGGCGCCGCCGGAGAAGTGACCCGGCGCGCCCCGCCCTCTGCCGGGGCGCCCGCCTCCATTCCGACAGCCACCGCACCCCCGGCCGCAAGGCCGGGGTTCGCTTGGAGACCGCATGCCGACGCGCAAGAAGTTCGTGGCCGGGAACTGGAAGATGAATAGCACCCTCGGCGAAGCCAAAGCGCTCGCCGCGGCGGTGGCGAAAGGGGCCGATGACCGTGTCACGGTCGCGGTGTTCCCGCCGTTCCCGTGGCTCACCGCGGTCGGCGACGCGGTGCGCGGCTCGGCCGTGGCCCTCGGCGCACAGAACGTGAGTGCCGAGAAGAAGGGCGCGTTCACGGGCGAGGTCAGCCCCGCGATGCTGCTCGAAGCGGGTTGCACGTACGCCCTCATCGGGCACAGCGAGCGGCGGCACATCATCGGCGAGAGCGAGCCCTTCATCAACCAGAAGGTCCACACCGCGCTCGAAGAGGGGCTGCACGTCGTGCTGTGCATGGGCGAAACCCTCGCGGAGCGCGAGCGCGGGCTCCAGGAGCGGGTGTTCCAGCGCCAGGTGTACGCCGCGTGCGCCGGGCTCACCGACGAGCAGTTCGGGCGGCTCGTCATCGCTTACGAGCCGGTGTGGGCCATCGGCACCGGGAAGGTCGCCACCCCCGAGCAGGCGCAGGAAGCGCATTCCTTCGTGCGCGCCAAACTTCGGCTCCTTTACGGCGATAAAATCGCCGATTCGACTCCCATCGTGTACGGCGGATCGGTCACCCCGGACAACACCGCCGGGCTCATGAGCCAGCCCGACGTGGACGGCGCCCTCGTGGGCGGCGCGAGCCTCAAGGCCGAATCGTTCCTCGCCATCGTGAAAGCCGCCGGCGCCGCGTAGAGCCCCCGAAGGGCGGGCGCCCCGGCTCCGGTTCTCATGAGCCACGACCGCATGGAAGCGGGAAACGGAACCGCGTCGCGCACCCGTTGGGTGCGCCCGCGAGAAACTCGCCCTTTCCGGTTTGTGACGAATGTGTACAGTAGCAGTTCAGCCGAATTTAGGGACCGCAGATAGTGGAGGTCGGCCGTGTCTCTTCTCGCCGCGTGGTGGCCGTCGCACGTGCTCAACGCCATCGTTCTCGCCATCGGGTTCCTGCTCATGCTCCTCGTGCTGATCCAGCGCGGGAAGGGCGGCGGGTTGGCCGGGGCGTTCGGTGGCGCGGGCGGGTCCAGCCCGTTCGGGTCGCGTGCCGCGGACCAGTTCGTGAAGATCACGCTGTGGCTCGCGGGCGTGTGGGTGCTGGTCATCATGATCCACGTTAAGGTCGTGAAGTACGACGTGGAAGCTGACAAGAACAAGTCGCAAACGGTGGTCACGGGCTGAGCGGTGTCAACGCACGCCCGTTGTTGAAGCGGGCGACACGGTCCGAGCGAACCCCGCCCCCCCTCGGAAGGGTCACTCCTACCTTCCACCCCTCTCCCTTGAAGACGAGGCAAACCGGCGTGTTGCTCAGCATGACCGGGTTCGGCGCGGCCCGTATCGACGCCGACGTGATCGGTGTGTCGGTTGAAGTTCGGGCGGTCAACAACCGGCACCTCAAGTTGACGGTTCGCGGTTCGGACCCGTACCCGCTGTCCGAAAGTGAACTCGAAAAGGTGGTCCGGCGACACGTCCGCCGGGGCACGCTCCACGTTCACATTCGCGTCGAGCGCCGGGGGGCGGTGGCCGCACCGGTGCTGAACACGGCGGTGCTGGCGGGCTACCTCAAGCAGCTCCGGGATTCGTGTACCGAGGCCGGCACGCCCGAACTGATCGCGCCACTCGCCGCGGGCGCGCTGGCCCTTCCGGGGGTGGCTCTGGAGACCCGCAACGGCGGCACGCCGCCCGACGACGAGTGGCCGGTTGTGGAGCAGGCGCTCGACGCCGCGCTCGTGAAGCTCAACCAGATGCGCCGCGAGGAAGGCGCCGCGGTCGCGGCCGAGCTGATGGCGCACCACGGCGCCATCGCGGAACAACTCGCCGCGATTAAAGTGCTGCTGCCGGGCGTGGTGACCGAGTACCGGCACCGCATTTTGGAGCGCGTGAAAACCGCCGTCGCGGACGCCGGCCTGGTGCTCAACGCGGAGACCGTGGTTCGCGAGGTCGCGCTGTTCGCGGACCGCACCGACGTGTCTGAAGAGGTGATGCGGCTGACCAGCCACCTCGACCAGTTCGCGGAACTGGTCCGCAAGGGCGACGAGGCCGGGCGCAAGCTGGAGTTCGTGATCCAGGAGATGGGCCGCGAGACCAACACCATCGGCTCGAAGGCCGGCGACGTGGCCATCAGCCGGCACGTGGTCGAGATGAAATCGACGCTGGAGAAGTTGCGGGAGCAGGTGCAGAACGTGGAGTAGGCGGTTGAAGAGTTCGGATTTGTGA
>DASWYH010000844.1:0-4584 GCA_036405095.1 Gemmata sp.
CAGCGAGAACGGTGTCATGGGCGACCGGCCCGAACGTGCGCAAGAGCAGCCCCCGGACGACGCAATCCGGTTCGCGGGGGCACAACCGGCGCTGGCCCCCGGCGCCCCGGTCCCGGGGTTGAGTAGCTGGGTGCTGGAACGCAAACTTGGAGGTGGCGCGTTCGGTGAGGTGTGGCTCGCGCGGCACGCCTGGAACACCAAGGAACCGCCACGTGCGGTGAAGTTCTGCACCGACCCGGCGGCCCGTCACCGCCTCGTCACACACGAAAAGAACGTCGTACTCCGTGTGATGCGGTATGCGGGTAACCACCCGAGCGTGGTTCCCCTGTTGGAGTGCAACCTCGACAGCGCGGCCCCGTGGCTCATGTATCAGTTCGTTGAGGGCGGCACGCTGGCGCGCGCCATCGAACAGTGGCGCGACCTGCCCGCCCCGAAGCGCCTGAGCCGGACGGTGCGCACCTTGTACGCCCTCGCCGGCGCGCTGGCGACGTTCCACCGGCTCGACCCGCCCGTCGTTCACCGCGACCTGAAACCGCAGAACGTCCTCATGGCCGGTGGGAAGGTGCCGCGGATCACGGACTTCGGTATCGGCGGGGTCGCGGCCCTGCGCGACGCGGGCGCCCCGGAGTCCGCCACCGCGTTCGCCGCGCGTGTGCCCACAACCCTGCGGGCCGCCGGGACGCCCAACTACGCCCCGATCGAACAGCGCCTGGGCAGCCCCCCGGACCCGCGCGACGACGTCCACGCGCTCGGGGTGATCGCATACCAGATGCTGGTCAGCGATCTGCGGTACGCACCCGGCCCGGACGTGAAAGACGAACTGCGTGACCTCAAGGTCCCCGGCGAGCTGGCCGCACTCATCATCAACAGCGTTGCGACCAACCCGGACCGCCGCCCCAGGAACGCGACCGAATGGGAAACCGGCCTCGCTGCGCTCCTTCAGCGGGCACAGAAGCAAGCCGATCTCATGAGCACGTCGAGCCAGGGCTCGATCCCCACGCTGCCACCGAGCGCGGCCCCGAAACCAGCGCAACCACCGGTCCCGCGGCCGGAACCGCCGGTTCCTCTGGAGCCCCCGCACCCCCGGTCTCCCAGAGAGCGGGTTCGATCGGTATGGGGCGGGCGGCTACAACTTCTGGGCGCGTGGTGTTTCGCTCTGCTTCTGGTGTTCGCGCTGGTGCGTTCGGTACTGTTCGTGTTCGGGCCAAAACCTTAGCGACGCCGGTGCCCTCTCGCCGTTCCAATTCCCGGTTCGGGATGGTATCTTGGTCCGTCCTCCCCCGAGAACCGTTATGGGCGACATTGGCACCGAACACACGCGGGCGCAATCGCGAAACGACATCTCGCGCCAGACCCCGCGCGCCCGGTTCGCGCCCGGCGAACCGCTCCCGAACCTCGAAATGTGGACCCTCGAGAGCAAACTCGGGGGCGGCGGGTTCGGGGAGGTGTGGCTCGTCCGGCACAAGCGCAAAGGCGTTGCCGCGGTCAAGTTCTGTACCGATCCGGTCGCCAAACACCAACTCGTCAATCACGAACATGCTGTGGTCGCGCGCGTGATGAAACACGGCGGCGATCACCCGAACATCGTTCCGCTTTTGGAATGCAACCTGAGCGGCGACATCCCGTGGCTCATGTACGAGTTCGTCGAGGGCGGGACGCTGGCCGAGGCAGTCGCGGTGTGGGCCACCTTGCCGGCCCCGCGGCGGCTCGGGCGCGCGGTCCGGGTGCTGTACGCCCTCACGAGCGCTCTGGCGAAGTTTCACCGGCTCCAACCGCCACTGGTTCACCGCGATTTGAAACCGCAAAACGTGCTCATGGCAGGGAGCGTGCCCCGGATCACGGACTTCGGTATCGGCGGAATGGCGGTCGAAGCCGGTCGCGCCGACAGGCAGCCGGGTTCGTCCGGCTCCGGGCTGAACGTCTGCGTGCCGGCGATGCTCCAGTCCGTGGGCAGTTCGCGGTACGCGCCGCCGGAACAATTCCTGGGTAGCCCGCCGAGCCCGCGGGATGACGTGTTCGCGATCGGTGTGCTCGCGTACCAAATGGTGCTCGGCGATCTGACGGCTGCGCCCGGTCCCGATGTGCTGGACGAACTTCGCGCCCTTAAAATCCCTACCGCGCTGACCGCTCTGACGGCGAAGAGCTTGGCACTCGACCCGGTGCGGCGCCCGAAGGACGCCGGGGCATGGGAAACGGTTCTGGGCGCTCTGCTGCGCAAGAAAACGGTCGCACCGCCACCAGCGAAGTCGGATGGCGACTCACGCGACGAAGCGACGGAAACGATGGACGCGCTCGGTTCGTCGGTGTCGGAATCGGCGGTGCGGGTGTCGCAATCGCTGGACATCGGGGCGCGGGGGCGGTGGTACTCGCGACTCGCCGCCCCCCCGGGGAGTGAATGGCGCCTCGTGGCAACGACCCCGGGTGAGGTGCGGGTGATCCCGGGCGAACTGTACCGGTTCTCGATCAACTCCGCAGCCACCGAAGAGGACATGGGTGCGCTGCGGGCGCTCGCCGGTCTGGAGGCACTGGTGTACCTGAACCTCTCCTTTTGTGCGGGCGTCACCGATGAGGGCTTGGCCCGCCTGGTGGGCTTCAGCGAGTTGCGCCAATTGTTTCTGCGCGGGTGCCCGCGCATCACCGACCGCGCCCTCATTCACTTACGAGCGCTCACCTCCCTCCGCGCCCTCGACTTGACGGGGTCCGGGCAGATAACCGCTGCGGCGGTCGCCGAACTTCAAAAGGCGCTGCCGCGGTGCAAGGTGCAGCGATAGAGCGTCTTGAGAAGCGTCGTAACGGACTGACTGGTCCGGCCCGAAACTCAGACTCGGATTGATGCATTGTCAGAAGGGAAGGGCCCGCAGAGGTCGGTCAGGGGCGCTGGAGGAGCGTGCTTATTCAGACTCGCACACTTTTTCCCGCGACCTAACCACTACGATCCGACACCGACGGGCATCTGTGTGAAGGGTGCGTGCCGTTTTGATCCTCGATCGCAGTGCAGCGTAAAGAGACAGCAGCGAGGTTACCGGCGAGCCGCACAACCGAATGCGGCTCAGCAAACCTGACCGGTTATGAACCACGTGCTGCCCACTTGGAGCAGGCTGAGTTTAGTTCGGCTTCGGGCGTGGGAAGTTGCTCAGGCTCGGTTTCGCGGACGGCGGGGGCGGCTTCGGGGCCGGGAACTTCGACACCGGACCGGATGCAACCGGTGCGGGCGATGCGGGGGGAGCTCCGGGTGGTTTTTCCGAGTCGTCACCCTGGGCCGTAATGCCCTTCGTCGCGAGCCACGCACGGGCCAGCGCCAGCGTCACCCCGTG
The DNA here is from genome assembly GCA_036405095.1 of Gemmata sp. GTDB lineage: Bacteria > Planctomycetota > Planctomycetia > Gemmatales > Gemmataceae > Gemmata. The sequence goes on from DASWYH010000844.1 coordinate 3,315, forward strand.
AGGGCCATCGCCTGCCGATTCCACAGTCGTTCCGTCGGCGGTCAGAGCCCCGGTCCAGGTGGCATCCGGCTTGCGAACGAGGTTGATCTGGGCACCGGCGGGCAGGAGCTTGAACGCCTCGCCCTTCTTTGGAACCGCCGCCGCCGCCTGGCGCTGCTCCTCGTTGAGCTTCGCGACGCACACCTCACACCGGGTCTTCTGGAACTTCGCGAGTCGCTGTGCCCGATACCGGTCCACCGCGTAATGCTGGAACTCGCGCAGACAACCACACGCGCGGGCGACCATCGGTCGCGCGACGACTTCACCCGTCGGCACACCCATCTGACGACCTCCGAGCGCTGGGCAGGCGCACTCTACATCATACAACACGTCCCGGCATCGTCCGCAAGGGGCGGGATGAAACCGACCCCCCCGCGGGCAGGCGTCCGAATCCGCGGCGCGGTTCCGGCAATTGTCGGACTGTTCCGCTCCTCGAATAACGCTCTCACGCTGATTCGGTCGTTGTCGATGTGAACCGCCGGCAGTTTGCCCCCGCGAAACGGCACGGGGGCGGGCGCAGTGAACTTATGAGCGCTACAAAAGGCCGCGACGGCCACGGGCTCGCCGCGCACCCTCACGTTGGCGGTTCCGTGAGGGCCGCGCACATGGCTTCGGCCTGGATGCGGGTCAGGAGCTTTTCGCGCTCAGCAGCACCCTTGCGGAACCAACCCGAGATGAGCAACACGCTGTCAACGGCACCGTCCGAGAGAACCGCCGGCGCGGGGGGCGGGGTGAACGTGTTCGCGAGCAGGGCCGCGACCCGGGGCGCCGATTCCGGCCCCGGCGGGAACGACACCGCCCGCACCTCGCCCCGGTGGATCAGATACCAGCGCGTCTGCCCGTCGAACCCGGCGAGCGGGTACACGAACGAGTTCCGGTCGCGCGCGGTGCGTAACAAGCTGAGCCGGTCGTCGAGCCACTGAAGAGTCTGGAGCTTGTCCCGCAGAGAGGCCGCCTTCTCGAACTGCAACAGTTCGGAAGCGGCCTGCATCTGCTCCTGGAGCGTGCGGAGAATCGACCGGTTGCGACCGTCCAGAAACGCCTTCGCGCCGCGCACGCCCACGGCGTAATCCTGGCGCGTACACGCGCTCACGCACGGCCCGCAACACGTCCCCAGCTCAAACCGCAGGCACTTCGCCCCGCGGTCCGGATCGAACAGTTCGCCCTGCTCCGCGAACGACAGCGCGACCGTTTGCGGGCAGTCGCGGAGCTTGAACCAGTCGTTCAGCCG
>DASWYH010000845.1:0-2669 GCA_036405095.1 Gemmata sp.
GCCTGGAACACCTTCCGCATCATCTCGTCGCCGTCGCTGAGTTTGTCGAGAAACTTCTCGTAGCCCTCCAATTTCTTCAGCTCGAAGGACTTGTTGAACGTCGCGGTGAGGCTCACGCCCTTGAACCGGTCGGCGACCGCCCCGCCGCCCCCCAGCGCCCCGTCCATCTTGACCTGCGTGTAGGTCATCTGCACGTCCATCTCGCCGCTCTTCATCGACTTCACTTCGAACTTGGCGACCGTGACCGTGGTCATCTTCTGGTTCACGGTTTGGCCCATCACCTTGATGGCCTGCTCGATCTCCTGCGTGGTGGTGGCGTAGAACGAGTCGCCACTTTTGAGCGACCACTTGAGGCTGACGGGGTCCGCGGCGGTGGCCGGGGCCGCGAACAGGATCAGGGCCGCGAGGACGGGCGCGGTGCGCATGAGAGGCTCCATAAGGGTGTTCGGGCCGGGCACGGACCTTAAACACTTTAACCGCTCCCGGTGGGGGCCGACAAGCACCCGGCGCACGAAGTCGGTGCTTGCTCCGCGCGCGGCGCGTGACTACAACTCAAACTCCGAACCTCCCCGGAGCGAGTCATGCCAGTTACCAAAGACACCATCGGCGTCGGGTTCATCGGCGCCGGCGACATTTCCGTTCTGCACGCGGCGGCCGTGAGGAAGTGCCCGGGCGCGAAGCTCGTCGGCCTGTGGAACCGCAACCAGGAGCGGGCGAACCAGCGGGCGCGGGAGTTCGGGTGCAAGAACTACCCGTCGCCCGAAGCGCTGATCGCGGACCCGGCGATCGACGCCGTGTTCGTCCTCACGAACCTCGAAACGCACCTCGAATACACCGTGCAAGCGCTCGGGATGGGCAAACACGTCCTCGTTGAGAAGCCGGTCGGCGTGAGCGTCGCCGAGATCGAGCGGATGAAGGCGCTCGCCGACGCCAAGGACCTCATCTGCCTGCCCGGTCACAACTACGTGTACGAGGCCGGCATGGTCCGCACGCGCGAGCTGGTCGAGGGCGGCGATCTGGGCCAGATCGTCTCGGCCTACGTCATGTACAACATCCACCACCCCGAAGAGGTCGCGGCCCGATACCCGGGGGTGGTGCGCCAGATCCTCACGCACCACTCGTACATTCTGCTCTATTTGGTGGGCAAGCCGGTCGAGCTGTGCGCGATGAAGGCGACGCTGCACTACAAGGAGTACAAAGAAGAGGACATCGCGATGGTGCAGATGCGGCTCCACAACGGGGCGCTCGCCCACTTCTGCGCGAGCTTCGCGGCCGACGACCACGCCGCCGACCCGTGGACCGTGATGGTGAAGGTGATCGGCACCGCCGGGAGCACGCGCTACAGCTACCGCGACCACGTGGAAATCAAACCGGGCCTGGTTCACTCGCAGACCTACACCGCCTACCAGGGGTCCATCACGAACGAGGTGCGGCACTTCCTGATCGACTGCCTGCGCATGGGCCAGAAGCCGCTGAGCACGCTGGACGACGCCATCACCGCACAGAAGATGATCGAGGCCGCGGAGAGGTCCATCGCGGAGAAGAGCGTCGTGACGCTTTAGGCGAACCCCGGTCGCAAGGCCGGGGGTGGGCCACGGCTGGTGCCGTAACCCCGTGGCGACCCCGGCCGCAAGGCCCGGGGTGGCTCCCACCAAAACCATACCGGAAGTCGTCTGTGGACCGTTACTGGTTCTTCACTTGGCGCACCTACGGGACGTGGTTGCCCGGTGACAGCGGCTTTGTCGGGTATTATCGCTCCGCAGCGGGTGAGAGCCGGAGCGACAACCGTGTTGGCGAACCAGCAACCGAAGCGATGCCCGCGCTCGCAAATTACGCAAGCGGCTTGCTCACCCACGAAGCCACCCGCCTCGTTCCCGAAGCGGCGGGTGTTATCCTCCTGGAACTCCTTCGCACCTGTCGCCACCGTGGGTGGCAGCCGGACGCGCTCGCGGTCCTCTCGGACCATGTCCACTTCGTGTTCGGTGTTCCGGGCGATCCCGCGCCGGAACGGCTGCTCAACGAAATCAAGAGTTACACGAGCCGCGCGCTGAACCGCGCGCTCGGTCCGCGCCGCTGGTGGGTGAGCGGTGGCTCAACGAGGCCCGTGAAATGCGATGCGGTGCGGTGAGCGGTGATCCGCTATACCAACTCCCAAACCGAACCGTTAATCCTGTGGCTGGGGAGCGAAGCACAGAGACTGATGGGATGACGCACCCGACCTCCCCCGACCCAGCAACACACCCGGCCTCACTAACACCCCGGCCTCACTAACACCCCGACCCAGCAACAACCCCGACCCGGCAACGCCCCGGCTCACCAACACCCCCGGCCTGGTGGCCGGGGTTCGCCTCGGAGGAATCATGCAACACCGCGCTCTCGGTAACACTGGCCTCTCCGTTTCCGCCCTGGGGCTGGGCGGAGCCGCGTTCGGACAGCAGTACGGGGCCGTGTCCGACGCAGAGGTCACGGACTGCGTCCGCGCAGCCATCGACGCGGGCGTGAACCTCATCGACACCGCCGCGTTCTACGGCAAGGGCACGTCCGAAGAGTTCCTCGGCCGCGCGCTCGCAGGCGGGTGGCGCGAGAAGGTGAACATTTGCACGAAGGCGTGCCGCCTCGACCGCACGGTGTTCGACTTCACCCCCGAAGGCACGCGCGCGTGCGTGGAA
>DASWYH010000846.1:0-6460 GCA_036405095.1 Gemmata sp.
CGGGGGTACAGCCCGGGCGGGAGCACCGGTGTGGGGTGGCTCGCGGTGCTCCTGCCCTACGTCGAACAGGACGCGCTGGGCAAAACGATCAACGTGACCCAGCCCGGTTATGCGACCGCGGGTAACAGTAACCGGCTCGCCGGCGGGTACCGGCTCGCCGGGTTCTTGTGCCCGAGTTACGATCAAGAACAGTCGAGCAGCACCATCGATAACATGCCCAGCGGGGCGCTCGCGTACACCACTCACTACGTCGGGAACGCCGGGCCGAACGGCACCAATCCGGCCACCGGGGCCGCTTACGCGGTCAACCCGAGCAGCAGCCAAGGCCCCCTCGCGACCGAGGGCGTGCTGCCGTTCCACGCGGCCGTTGCGACCGCCAACCCGGCCCAGACGTCCGGCGTCACGATGACCGGTATCACCGACGGCACCAGTAACACGCTCCTCGCCTTCGAGGTCGCGTGGAAGGGGCTGGAGGTGTCCCCCGGGTCGTTCCGGGCGTGGGTCCGCGGGTGCTCGTGGAACGGGGACTGCACATCGATCAAGAACGTGACGAACGCGATGCGCACGGTCAAATACAACGGTGGCGGCAACTACAACGACGTCAGCATGGGGAGCAACCACACCGGCGGGTGCAACGTCGTCCTGGCCGACGGCAGCGTCCGGTTCTTGCGCGACTCGGTGGACCTCAACACCGTCCTCAAACCGCTCGCGAGTCGCGCCGGCGGTGAGGTGATCCCCAACTTCTAACCGCTCCGCGGTCCACACTTCGGGAGGGCGCCATGCGCGGATTGGCCGGCGCATTCGGCTTGTTGATGTTCGCCGCGGTTCTGGGCTGCGGGGGCGATGGTTCCGGGCCGAAGCGGTTCCGCGTCTCGGGGAATGTGACCCACGACGGCAAACCGATCGCGTTCGGGGACGTGGTTATCACACCCGACGCGGCCAAAAAGAACTCCGGCCCGCAAGGGTTCGCGAACATCCGCGGCGGCAAGTTCGACACGGCCGCGCCGGGCGGAAAGGGTTACGGCGGCGGGCCGGCCATCGTCCGCGTGACCGGGTTCGAAAAGGAGGGTGGCAAGCGGGTCTGCGAGCAAGAGTTCCCGGTGGAACTGCCTGCCGGCGACGCAACAAAAGATCTCGATGTGCCGAAAGGCAAAGGCAAGGCGGCGGGTGAGGACATCTGAAACCGATCAGGGCTCCGCAGGAGGTTGGGCCGAGCCCTCGGTAAGGGAATGCGGGAAGGGGAACCCTGTGTGAGCGACCACCAATCGGCTGGTTTTGAGTCCTCATCGGCCCGATTGGAGCTTGAACTCCAGCACGTTGTCCCCGGGAGCGATGGTTTGGCGGAGCGTGGTGGCGGTGTTGTACTTGGCCGGGATCACCGGCACCCGCTCGTCGATCATCCCGGTCCCGTCCGAACTGCTCATGCTCTTGACCCGGCGCCCGGTCTTCTTGGCGCACTGGATCTCCACCTTGTACTCGCCCGGCGACGGCCCGTCGTCCTCTTCGATCACGAACGTACCGTCATCCTGAACCAGGCCCTGTGCCTGTAACTGTCCCTTGGTAACGGGGATGAAGACGATGGTTCCGGCCGGTGCCGGCTGGTCGTCCAGGGTGATCCGCCCGGACACCCGAACGCGGGCCGGGTTCGGTCCTTGTTTCCCACCGCACCCGAGGGCGGCGCACATCAGGGCAAACGCGAGCAACAGCGCGGTGGAGGGCCGCGCCGACGAGGCGCCGATCATGAACGGGCTCCGGAGAGGGGTGGGCGTGTCGGGGCGCAGTGCGTTGTCAGGGCAGTTGGGTCGGTTCGCCGCCGTCCGGACTCGCGGCGTTCTGCCACGCGACCACGTCCACGCTGTTGGTCACGAACCGCACCGACCCGTCCATCATCAGCAGGTTCACCCCGCCCGTGTGGTTGCTCTTGGCGGTGAGCTGGTACTGGCCGAAGTTGCCCACGTTCACGCACGGGGTGCGGGCGTCCCCGGCGCACCGCTCGGTCAGGTCGCTCACGTTCGCGTTCGGGAGGTAGTCGTGGGTGTACTGAACGCACCCGGTGTCCGCGAACAAGGCCCCGCGCGAGTCGTTGTTCGGTGACTTGCGTATCTCCGACACACCAGCGGTGTTCGATGTGCCGTCGGTCATCGCGGCCACGCTCGAATATCCGGCGTGGATGAACGGCCCCTTGACCGTGAGAGAGGTCTGGTTGCTCGACGGGTACGCCCGGATCCACTTCCCGATCCCGGTGTTGCCCACGTAGTTGCCCCGGTAGCCGAAGTCGTAGGCGGTGTTCGCGATCGGGGCATCAATGTCCGAGGGGCACGCGAACGCGACCAGCTTGAGCCCCCGCACCCCCTGGTTTTCGGGCATCCACCAGCTCTTGGTGCCGTCGAACATCTTGTACGCGTTGTCCTGTTCCATTTGTGGCAGGATCTGGCGCACCCACGACCCGTACAGCCGCCCGTCCCCGGCGTCTTCCGCGATCTGCCCGTGCGGGAACCGTTCGGTAATGCCGTGGTAGTTGTGCAAGGCCAGACCGATTTGCTTGAGGTTATTGGAGCACTTCATGCGCGCCGCGGCCTCGCGTACTTTCTGCACGGCCGGGAGCAACAGACCGATAAGGATGGCAATAATCGCGATCACCACGAGCAGCTCAATGAGCGTGAACCCGTGCCGACCGTTTCGGGCCTTCGTCGCGGACATGACAAGAGCCTCCGTCGGGAACACGAATCCGGTAGTTGTCGGTCGTCAGCGGTCAGTGAGCCGAAAAGGTGAGAGCAAGCCCCGGGGGCGAAGGAGCCGGGCGGGCTTCCGCCGTATTGATCACTGATTACTGGAAACTACTGGAATCAATAAAAGCAGATGACGCCGAGCGATCATAGCGACACTGTCGCCGAAATGCGGTGCAGGAACAAGTAAGAATCTCATGAGAAGCCGCCTCAGACTCTGGCGGCCGGCGGCAGGGGATGAGAGAAAAGCCGCGGTCCGAAGCCCCGGAAGGAGGCACCAAGTGGGGGCGGGTGGCGAACGCTACCCCTCGCGCGCGGTCGGTCAGTTCGGCTTGCGGACCCGGAACCGCGTTGCCCCGCCTTCCTTGAGGCCGTCGAAGAGGACCAGCACCCGGTACTCGTGGTCCGACTCGGTTTCAACCGCCAGCCCCTCGGCCTTGGCCCCGTCCGGGGTCGGGAGCGGGCCGAGGAACTGCACCCGGCCGGGTTCGCCGGGGCCGCCCGGTGTGCAGTCGCGTCCGTCCCAGAGGAACAGTCCGAACCCGGTTGCGGCGTCGTTTACCGGCCCCGCAAGTACGAGGAACCCGTCGCGCACCGCTTCGAGGTCGCGGATGCCGCGCCCGTCGAGCGCGAGGTACACGATCTCCGCTTGGGTCGCGGCTTCGGGAAACGGGCACGTGAGGACCGGGACCAACCCGTGTTGGAGGACCGGACCGCGGAACCCCACGAAGAGTTGACCGGCGCGCACCGCGAGCCCCTCGATATCGACCCCATTCTCCTTGCACGGGACCGTTGCGAACGGCCGGAGGAGCGGGTTGGAGTCGATGAGCGGGCGCAGGGTGGTCCGCTTCAGGTCTGAAGCGGTCCCGTCCGCCGACAGTTGGAACCGGACGAGGATCGATCGAGAGGCGGGCGCCGGTTCGATCACTTCCAGCTTGGCGCGATTTTCGGTGCGGGTGGCGGTGGGTTTCAGCTTGGGGCGCTTCGCCGCGTGGGAGCCGATGGCGAACACGGTGTTCCCCTCGCAGGCGATCCCCTCGATGTCGGCCTCCGCGCCGGTGTCGTTGAGCCGTATCTCACGATCGGGTACGAGTTCGTAGTGGTCGCCGTCCCGTCGGAGCACCTGGAGCCGATCATCTTCGTCACCCGCGACCACGAGGAATTTTCCGACCACGCCAACCGCGCTCAGGTTGAACCCGTCCCGGACGTGGCCCTTGAATTTGACGGTCTCAATCAGTTCGATCTTGGGTGCGTCTGACATCGGGCGCTCCGTGCGAACAACTTCGGGTGCCGTGCGTGTTCGGTGCGATCCGCCGCGCGAGGGCCGATCCGGGGGCGCACCGACCGAGGTCGTGAACCCCGCCGAGAGCGGAAGAGGGGTGGTTCGGATCACGTGTGAGCGGGACGCTCACCCAATGAAACGAGGTGGGCCGGAGCTCCGGACACTCGAAATGGCTATTTTCAAAAGCGCTCTTGGCAACTTCTGCGGCGTGCAGCCGGCTCCGCTCACCGCTCACGATGGCCGGTCGCGCGGAACACGCACACCCTCAACCCGCATGTGACACGGGTTGAGGTCGGTTGGCGGTTCGTTCGGCACCGGTGCGAGACACGGCCCTGATGACCCGAAGCTCTTAGCCCCAGGTCACGAGCCCCGGTTCGAACAGGTGGGCGAGGTTCGGGTTCTTCGGGAGCACGCGCACGCCGAACCCGAACTGGCCGCTCGTCCGGCACGGCACTTCGCCGCCGAACAGCACACTCGGGCCGCCCGCCGAGCCGTTCGCGGCGAGCGCGACCAGTTTCGGGTCCGCGATCTCGCCCAGCGCGTCCAGCACCCCGTAGCAGAGCTGCACCTCCACGTCATCGGGCTTGAACGACCCGAGGTGAACGCGCACCTTCACCGGGAAGCTGGCCCCGACGCGGAGCGCGTCCGCGGTCGGCGCGTCCACGCTCTCGATCCGGATCTGGGGCCAGTCCGCGGTCACCCGGCGGCGCCAGGTGGCGAGTTCCTTCGCCGGGGCCAGGTGGTTCGCGCTGAGCACGGCGGCCCGTCGGTGGCTCGGCACGTAGCACCGCTCGGTGTACTGCTCCACCATGCGGTTCGTGTTGAACACCGGCACGAGGCTCATGATCGAGCGCTTCATGCGTCGGATCCACTCGCGCGGGAGCCCGCCGGCGTCGCGCTTGTAGAACGTGGGCACGATGTCCTGTTCGAGCAGGTCCAGCAGCGCCCGGCTCTCGATCTCGTCCTGGTACTGGAGGTCGGTGTACTCCTCGCCGGCGCCGATCGCCCAGCCGTTGTCGCCGTCGTACCCCTCGACCCACCAGCCGTCGAGGATGCTCAGGTTGAGCCCCCCGTTGCCGCAGATCTTCATCCCGCTGGTGCCCGACGCTTCGAGCGGGCGGCGGGGGTTGTTGAGCCACACGTCCACGCCCTGCACGAGGTAGCGGGCGACGCTCATGTCGTAGTCCTCGATGAACACGACCCGCTTGCGGAGGTCCCCCTTGCGGGACTGCTGCACGACCCGCTGGATCAGCTCCTTGCCGCCCCGGTCCTGCGGGTGCGCCTTGCCGGAGAAGATGAACTGGACCGGGCGGTCCTTGCTGTTCACCAGCGCCGCGATCCGGTCCGCACTGCGGAAGATGAGGTCGCCCCGCTTGTACGTGGCGAACCGGCGCGCGAACCCGATGGTGAGCGCGTCCGGGTCGAGCACCTCGTCGGCGCCCTCGACCTCGGACGGGGGCGACCCGCGGCGCTTGAGCTGCGCTTTCAGGCGCGCGCGGGCGAGCGCGACCAGGCGCTCGCGCCCGCGCTCGTGGGTGCGCCAGAGCTCCCCGTCGGGGATCTGCTCGACCCGCTTCCAGATGGCGAAGTCGGTGGGCCGCTCCTCCCACTGGATGCCGAGGTAGCGGTCGTAGAGCTGCGCGAACTCGGGGGCGAGCCAGCTCTGCGTGTGGACCCCGTTGGTGATGCTGGTGATCGGCACCTCGCCGACCGGCAGCTCGGGCCACAGCTCCTTCCACATCTTGCGGGACACGCTCCCGTGCAGCTTGCTCACGCCGTTGGAGACGTTCGCGAGCTTGAGCGCCAGAACCGTCATCCCGAACGGCTCCTGCTCGTTGGCCGGGTGCTGCCGCCCGAGCGCCACCAGCCCGTTGCGGTCGATGCCCATGCGGGCCATGTACTCGCCCAGGTACTGTTCGATCATCGGCACCGGGAAGGCGTCGTTCCCGGCGGGCACCGGGGTGTGCGTGGTGAAGCACGTGCCCGCCTTGACGGCCTCGTACGCGGTGGCGAAGTCGAGCCCGTGCTCCTCGATCAGGAGCCGGATGCGCTCGAGGCCCGTGAACGCCGCGTGCCCCTCGTTCATGTGGCACACGGTCGGCATCTTCCCCATCGCCCGAAGCGCGCGGATGCCGCCGATGCCGAGGATGATCTCCTGCTGGATGCGGGTGTGGTGGTCGCCGCCGTAGAGCCGGGCGGTGATCTCGCGGTCCTCGGGCTTGTTCTGCTCGATGTTCGCGTCGAGCAGGTACAGGGGCACGCGGCCCACCTGGATGTGCCACACCCGGAGCGCGATCTCGCGCCCCGGCAGCGGCACCGTGACGGTGATGGGCGCCCCCTGCGCGTCCACTTCGAGCGTGAGCGGCAGCGTGAAGAAGTCGTTTTCGGGGTAGCGCTCCTGCTGCCACCCGTCCACGTTGAGGTACTGGCGGAAGTACCCCTCGCGGTACAT
>DASWYH010000847.1:0-2476 GCA_036405095.1 Gemmata sp.
AAGCGAGCGGTGGTCGAACCCGATCGGAAGCTCACCGCCGAGGAACTCCAACAACGGGTGTGCGACTACTTCGGCTGCCGTCGTGAGCCATCATTACCGAAGCCTCAGCAATGAACCCGCATTAACGGCCTACGACCCCGAACTGGCGCACGAGATCGAAAACTGCGACCCGTTCGCCGACGACGCCGAAGGGGGGCCGCTCCCGCCCGGAGGGGCCGGCGAGGTGTTTGCCCGGCTGGAAGCCGAAGTGAACCCGATGTTGAACGAACTGCGCCGCGCCTTCGACGCATGAGTCCGACGCCCGCGCTCGGACCGCGGGCTCTCCAGTACCTCAATACACGAAGAGGCGAGTAACGTGGCCTCCGCGAAATGGAACCCGCTCCGCGACCGCTTCCGCACCCTGCTCTCGGTGCTCCGCGCCTTCGCGAAGTTCAAAGCGCAGATCGCCGAGGACCGCTACGACGAAGCGCACGGCGCGCTCGATGACCTCGTCTACCAGTACCCCGACGAGATCTTCAGCGAGCTGAACGACGAACTGGAAGCGGTCGGCGACGCCGAGCCCGGCGAAGTAGACGCTACCGGGCCGGTCGCGCCGATCGCGCTGGGCGCCGGCTTCGAGGCGACCTTCGCCGACTACCTCAAACAGGTCCAGCGGCTCACCGAAGCGGTCGAAAAGCTACTCGAAAGTGACGAGGACGGCGACAGCGAAGATGACGAGGGGGCGGGCGGAGATGCCGTTGCCGCGGCCGTCGGGGCCATAATAGGCGGTGCGGGGGCGGGCGCCACAGGAGAGGCCGGCCCCGGCAAATCGCAGATGTACCGCGGCGACATCCGGGCGAGCGCCGGCGTCGGCGACTCGTTGGCGTTCGTGACGGTCCACCCGGAGGGCGTGCCCACCGCGCTCTACTGGCTCGATCCCGACCGGCTGGCGCTCAAACACGACGCCCTCCCGTGCGGCGGAACGGCGCTCGCGGTGGACGGGAACACCGTGTACGTCGGCGGCACCGACCGCAAGCTCTACGAGTGCGGGAAGAAGGCGCCGCAGCCCCTCGCCGGGCCGTTCACCGGCGACATTGTCGCGATCGTGCCCGTAAGCAAAAAGCGCATCGCGGTGCTGAGCGGCAAGCAGATCGACATCATTTCCGAGAAGGACGGCGCCGCGAAGCAGACCCTGGAGTTGCCCGACACCGGGACGTGCCTGAGTGCCGACAAGACGGGCTTCTGGCTCGCGGCCGGCACCGCGAAGGGCGTCGTTGCGGTGTTCGACGGCGAAGGGAGCGACGAGTTCGCCCCCGCCGAGAGCGCCAAGCTCCACGACGGCGCGGTGACGGTGCTCCAGTTCGAGCCGGAAGAGCTGCGGTTCTTCTCCGCCGGCGCGGACAACAAGTTGCTCACCACCTTCGCGCGCGGCAGCCTGGAGCCCGAAGACAAGGGCCGGGCCAACACGCACGAGGACGTGCTCACCGGGCTGGTGTTCGTTCCGGGCGACCGCTTCGTGACCGGCAGCCGCGACGCCACGCTGAAAAACTGGCCGCGCCCCGGGGCCGTGAAGCCCGGCACGCTGAAGGACGTCGTCGGGCGCGTCGTGTCGCTCGCGGTGGTCACGGTGTACAACCAGCCGCACGTGGCCGTTTCGTGCGACGACAACAGCATCCGCCTCCTCAAACTGGACAAGGACGGCAAGTTCCCGGACGAGGACGTGCTCACCGCCAAGGTGACGGGCGCGGCGGACTGGGTGCGGAACGAACTCGCCGACCGGTACGACGCGCGGCGCCGCGAGCGGGCCGTGAAGGTGCTCGCGGAGTGGAAGGACTCCGCTTCGATCGACGTCCTGGGCGAGCAGCTCAACCGCGACCCGGACCACAAGGTGCGCGAGCACATCGCGAAGCTGCTCGGCGAGAGCGACAGCCCGCGCGTCGTGAAGATCCTCGAACGCGCGGTCGGGCACAACGACAGGCCCGTGCGGCTCCTCGCGTTCAAGAGCCTGCACGCCCGTGCGCCGCAAGACCTCGGCCCCATCGACCTCGCACTCAAAACCGGACAGGTCGATGTCGGTGTCGAGGCGGTGAAGTCGCTCGAACCGCTCGCGAAGCTCGATGACCAGGCGCTCACGCGGCTGGTTGACGCGCTCGACTCCTCGTCCTGGGACGTGCGGAAAGCGGCCCTGGCCTCGCTCGAAACGGTGTACGACGCAAAGGCGCCCACCGCGACCCTGACGGCGCTCGGGGGGAGGCACGGCGACATCCGTGACCTGGCGCTCCGCCGGGCGTTCGAGCGGGGGTTGCTCCCCGATGCCGCCGTGCAGTCCGCGATCCGGCGCCGGCTCGAAGACGACGACGCGACCGTGCGGAAGACCGCGTTCCTGTTGTCGGTGCTGTCGAAACCGGACCTCTCCGTTGTCCTGCGGGCCAGCGACGCCGAACTGCACCGCCAACTGAACGAGCTGGAGAAGCCCGAAAAAGAAAAGGCCGACAAA
>DASWYH010000848.1:0-12476 GCA_036405095.1 Gemmata sp.
GCCCGCGCACATCGCTCCGGCGCTTCTGCTTCGCCACCGTTGCGTATCCGCAGAGCCCGCGCCGCCGTTGCGTATCCGCAGAGCGTGAGCGACACCACCGGTTGAGTGCGGCCACCGCATCGCGCCACACGGGCCGCCGCGGCACCCGCCACCTCACGCGACACAACTGTCTGCCGCACTGCGGATCGACCGTTCGCTCGCACGCGACACGGTTACCCGCTCCGCGCGCTCTCTGGGCCGAACAATAAGCTCACCGGCCGCGCACATCGCGACCCGGCCTGGAAACAACCTGGATCTCGCGGTCCGGTGCAGCGCCCGGTTCGGCGACGACTCGGTTCCTCGACTCGCGCACACCGCGCCGACGCTTCTGCCGCGCGTGCCCCACCGTTGCGTATCCGCGGTGCCTGCACCACCGTGCCCGTGCGAGGCGTGAGCGATACCGTTGCGTGAGTGCGCCCCGGATCACCGCTGGGGACGCCTCGGAACCGACCCCGCGCACCCAATACCGCCGGCTATCACACTACGGGACAATCGTTCGCTCGCACGCGACACGGTTCCCGCCGGCGCCCCCTCGTCTTGCCGAACAATAAGCTCACCGGCCGCGCACATTGCGATCGGTGCTGAAAACAACGCCGATCTCGCGGTCCGGTGCAGCGCCCGGTTCGGCGGCGACGCGGTTCCTCGGCCCGCGCACATCGCTCCGGCGCTTCTGCTTCGCCACCGTTGCGTATCCGCAGAGCCCGCGCCGCCGTTGCGTATCCGCAGAGCGTGAGCGACACCACCGGTTGAGTGCGGCCACCGCATCGCGCCACACGGGCCGCGGCGAGGCCCGCCACCTCATGCGACACGACCGTCTGCCGCACTGCGGATCGACCGTGCGCTCACACGCGACACGGTTCCCCGCCGGCGCGCGCCCTCGGGTTGCCGAACAATAAGCTCACCGGCCGCGCACCGAGCGAGCCGGCCTGGGAACAACCTACGTGCAGCGGTCCGGTGCAGCGCCCGGTTCGGGCTTTTTGAGTGGTGCTCGGTGCCGCGGGATCACTTTGACCTCGCGCGTTGAATCCATCGCGCACCGAAGATGATCACCAACACCCACGCGGGCATGAAGATGGCGCCGCAACCGACACTGAGTCGCTCGTTTTCCAATTCGGCTTGTGGCTCCCGCAGCGTACTCGTGGTTGGATCTGCGGGAATGTACCAGACGGGCATCCGATCTCCCACTCGGATGTCCTGGCACGGCTTATCGCCCCCCGACAGGCCACGCCCGACGTAAACCTGCCCATCCCCTGCCGCGAACGTGTAGCTGACCACCGAGTGCTGCTCGCAGGTGGTGCCTGTAATCGTAGCCTCAGTTTGCACCCCCTCGGCGGCAAGCCGCCGATAATGGGGAATGTTCAAACTCCCTATACCGAACCACAGCAGCGCCACAAGAACGAAGTATGCCACGAGAACCAACAGGCTTTTTCTCATCGCCGCACCCGCCGACCGATGCTCACCACTCCGAAGCCCTCTCTGGGCCGAACAATAAGCTCAGCAGCCGCGGGGGCCGAGTGAGCTGTGGTCACGAACCACCTATGCCCCGCGGTCTGCTGCAGCGCCGGGTTCGGCCGGTTTGGGCGGCTCGGGCGGCAACCACCGCAGGCCGCCGCACTCGCTACAGGCCTGCTTGGCGAACCCCAACTCGCGGAGCCGCGAGCACACGTCGCAGTCTACTGCACCTGCCGGGCGCACCGGGAGGACGGCTTGGATTTCCGGGTGTCGAGTTGCCAGCCGAGCCAGCGCCGACAGGACGGCACCACGATCTTCCGTGCGCTCGGCCGTGCCGGGGGCGAACTCTTGGTCGGCGATGACGACCACGCCGTCCGGCGTGAGGAACCGGTACGACCACAAGTCCCACCCGACGGGCACCGCCGAGTAAGCCTTCGCCTGGGCGCGGAGCCACTCTGGCTCATCCGGCGGCCGTGGAAGTAGACGGCTGACTGCTTCCCGCATGGCCGGCGTCCAGAAGTCGCTCACCCAGACACGCCTCCGGTGGCCGAATGTGGAGCTCACCGGCCGCGGACGCCGCGACCCGGTCTACGAATCGCGTAGTTTACAGTGGTCCGGTGCAGCGCCCGGTTCGGCGCGCCTGCGCTACTTGCCCGTACCTTTTTTGACCTCGACGGCCAGCGTTTCCGACGACAGAATGCGCGTGTAGCGGCTCTCGGGCAGGACGCCCACCAACCGGACCCGCACCGACCGGGCGTCTTCGGGCAGGCCGCGGACCGGGAACCGCAACTCTTTGGTCGTCTTGCCCTTCTTGACGGGGAAGTCCCGGCCTTTGAACGAGAACACCGATTGGTGCTCATCGTATGCTTGCTGCACCAGCACCTTGCCTTCGGTGTCCGTCACCACGACCTCAAGTCCGTCGAAGGCCGAGAAGTACATCGAACGCACCGTCAGGTCGCGGCCCGTGGCGTTGTCCAACGTCGCCTTGCAGTCGATGTATGTGTCCTTGCCATCCCGCGTGGCCGTCACCTCGGCGATCAGCAGCGACACCACCGGTGCCGGCTCTTCCGCTCGGCCGCCTGGCGCGCCGAGTCCGACCGCTACGCACGCCGTCATGAACAAGAATCGGCTCACGACTGACCTCTGTCTTGCCGAACAAACAGCTCACCTGCACCGCCATCACCGGATGAGTGGTGCGTCCCGAGTCAGCCGGCGGTGTCAGGTGCAGCGCCGGGTTCGGCGTCTTCGTCGCTGGCAAATGCCGAGTCCGGCAGCAACCCGTCCAGGAACGTCGCAAACGACGGAGCCACCTGGAAGTCCTGGTCGAGATCGACATACAGCCACGCGACCGACGGCTCGTCGCCGGCCCGGTAGGTCGAGGGTGATCCACCAGTGGCCGTCGCCCGTGAGCAGCACCTGCCGCGGCGGCAGGCCCCACTCTTGCGTCATGTATGCAGTGTCGAGGATGTTCTGGGCTGTGCGGTGGTCCGGGTCGGTGACGATCCCGAACAAGTCGTGCAGGGGAACGTGATCCTCGGCCCAGGCGGTAGGGCGGCTCATGGGGAACCCGAACCCGTATGTGTACCCGCCGTTCTGGACGCGGAGTAACGCGAGGTACTCGGCCGGGAGCTTGACCCCAAGTTGCCGCTGCGCCTCCGCGACCATCTCGTCCGTCAGCGGCGGATGCTCGTAGTGGTTCGAGCGCCAAAACTGGTCAAGAGCGATCCCCACCCGCAAGCCCTCCGCCGCCGAACATGTAATTAGATTGCGCCGGCGCAATCTAACACCGCCGTGGCACGGACACGCCCCGCACCCGTGAAGTGGCGATTCTAAAACAACTTCCGAGCGGATGCCAGCCGGAACGGGGCGCCACCTAACGCACGAACGTACCCAACCTGGACCCACGCCTACCGCTTCCGACTCCACCGCCGAACAATTAGATGCTGTTCACGATAATGGCGAAAATCGCACTGAAGTCATTTCTGAATAACGGGTTATGGCAAAAAAGCGCAGTCGCTGTAAACTCAATGGTGGCAAGTGGTTCCGCTTATCGTGAACAGGGTCTAATAGTTCACCTGCACCGCCACGTTCCGAACAGCGATGCGTCCCAAGTCAGATGGCGGTGTCAGGTGCAACGCCGGGTTCGGCGCCTGGGGCGCTACCGTTGTGGACACGACACCGGAACTGACCAGTTGCCGGAAGACCCGCTCGCTGCGGGTCGAGGTAATCGGCCGTCTCCCAATGCGTCTCCGACAGCCGCCCTTTGAAATCGACCGCAAGCACTTCGGTCGCCGCGTCGTACCCGACACATCGGATGACGATGTTAGTGAAGTAGTACTCGATGCCCCGGCCGCCCCAAGCAGGCACGCCCCGTGCGAGTCCGCCGGCCGAAGGAAGCTGTCGCAGGCGACAACCGCGGTGAGGCCGTCCAGCTCCGCCGGTGACGCGGCGGCGAGCGGCACGTTCACCAGCCCAAGCGAACACTTCGGCCCCACCGCAAGGGCGGACAAGTCGCCGCCGGCCAAGTTCGCCTCCGCAGTTCGGAAGGGGCGGAAGTGACCGTGTACCACCACGAACCCGACTGACTCGATCTGCTACCCCTCCGCCGCCGAACTTACCGCTCACCGGCCCGGCCGCGACAACCGCAGCGCACGCGGACAAACGGCGAGCCGCACGAACAGATCAGGTGGCCGGGTCCGGTGCCGCGCCCGGTTCGGCAGGGGCTCGGGAACTCGCCCACCCGCAGGTGCAGCGGGAGGGGACCGTGCTCCGGCCGCTGGTCGAGGGGTGCGACGAGGACATCGGCGGCCGGCTCGGCTTCAAGGCGATCAACCCGAGGGTCCTGCTGAAGTACGACGAATGAGGCGGGCGGCGGGCGACCGCTGCAGAACCGGAAAAGGTCCGCAACCCATTGCCGCGCGCTCGCACTCGGTCGAGCACACCACCGCAGGCGGAACACCTCCGATGATGCCGCCCAACACACGAGGCATCTCGTGATCGGCAGGGGCGACCACAATCCCGACAGCGATACGTTCCCTCGCGGCTTGCCAAGATGGACCCGATAGACCGCATCGGAAGTTGGTGCCGATTGGGCTTGCCTCGTTGCATCGGGTGTCCTTTGACCGCACGGATTAAGCCGGTCGGTGTTCCGGATCAACGGCCCGTGCCAACGCATCGGCGAGGATCGCCCACCCACCGTCTCGGGCGAGCATGGCTGTCGCGTAGGACGTCACCCACGGTACCGCCCGGACCGATTCGACCAGCCGAGCGAGAAACTCGTCAGCGGACAGGTCGGGCGGAAGTTCGGTCCGCAGTTGTTCCACAAATTGTGACAATTGTTCACGCGATTTCACGGAGAATGCGTTGTCCATCCGTCACGCCCTTCGCTTCTCTTGCCGAACATAGGATTAGTTTGCCGACCGTTTCCCGTACTCGTTTGCTTCGGGTGGCAAACTAACGCTGGCATGGCGCCCGGCAACTCCGGTCTGTAACTTCCCGTAAGGTAACCGATTCGGTGCCGCGTGCAAACGGAAAACGAGCCGTACTGGTTTGCTTCGGGCGGCAAAGATCCACCGCCGCACTGGTTTGCTTGGCGGTGCAGGGCACGCGCCTCGGGCCTGTCGTCGAACGTCACCCATTGGTCCCCACGCCGCCGGGGTCGGCGCGGGGCCGTGCCACCACCCGGGTCGGGGGGCGGCTACCCGGAAAGGCCGGGTGTCCGGCCCCGGCGGGACCGGACACGCGGCCGAACTTACAGCTCACCGGCCGCGCGCGTTGCGACCGGTGCTGAAAACCGCCCACGTGCAGTGGTCCGGTGCAGCGACCGGTTCGGCCGGCCTTTGTGACCCGCAGCCACGCGCACAACGTCGAAGGTCCACGCGACAACGACAAACAGGCCAGCTACGGAACCTGGACCGACGGCCCGGTCCGCGGGGCGGCGATCGGCCTCGGCCTGTGCGTTTCCAGAGCCACCAACACGACGCCAAACCGCCGGTAGCCGGTCCTCTTCTTGGCGCTCTGCGGGCTTTCCAGGGTGCTCGCGTGAACCACGGCACTGGCCAGATTGACGACCGCAAACACGTACAGGAGATCCTCGCAATCGCGGGTTCGGGTGAAGGTCGGTTCGCCGCCCGCTACATGACGAAGGCCAAGACCGCCAAATACGAGAACGGCATCCTCGTCAGCAAGGACCGTTGGGCGAGAAAGCGGGTGCTGCTACGGCAGGCACTCAAGATCAGGAAGTACGGCACGATTGGCGACTTCTGGCCGCCGGGAATCAACACGGACGGTCTCTGGGACGAGATCAGGGCTCACGAACGCCAGATCGCTGAGGGGCTACACCAACCGGGAGCGGAGGAATATGCTCGGGAACTGTACGAACTGGTTCAGGGTTCAAACGCTTCGCCGCGCCGTAAATCCCCAGCATCGCATCATGAAACTGGGTCAGAAGCGGATCGCCGTCGTAACCGGCGCAACCCCAACATTGGAGGTTCGCTCATGTCCCGTGCGCGCGAGAAGCAAACGGCCCGCGGCTCGATCTACTGGAGCCTGACGAAGCTCGGCGTTCCGACCGACAAGGGCAACGGTCGCCTGCTGCTGACGTGGCTGGCCGAGGATCGATACCCCTCGTACCTGCTGAACGTCATAGGGGCGGTTCTTGCCGAGGCAGTCGAGAAGAACGTGGAGAAGGTCAAGCAGAAGGTGAAGGCCGCGGTCGAATAGCCGCGTGCCCGGTCGATGAACCCCGGACAGCGAACCGGGGGCCGGTTTCAAGTGGCCCGGACACCGTCTGCAGAGGGGGGCCGGTGGCCCGGCGGGCGTCCCGCTCGCGGTCCGCAGGCACCCGTTCGGCGGCCGCGCGGATGGCACCACGCGTCAGCCGGTAGACTGCCCGCAGCCACTCCGGCCAGCCGCGCAGCAGATCGAGCAGGAACTCGCGCAGCGCCGCCTCGGCGCGGCCGGCGGGCACCGGCGCCGTCATCCGGTGTAACAGTTGGGGCTCGATGAGATGGTCCGCTGATGTGCAGCGTCTGGTTCGGCGTCTATGGCCTCCGGGAACGCCTCCAGCGCGACAGCCGCCGCCCGCGCGAGAGCCGCCCCAGGGGGCGACGCGATGAACCCCTCCACATCGCCGCCGCCCACCGCATCGCCCCAGCGACGAAACTCGGCGTCGAACCCGGCGAGGGCCACCCGCTCGGCCGACGAAAACGCAAGTTCGTGGGCGGCCGTGTCCGGGTGCTACAGGTCGTCGGCCCAACCGCATGCCAGCTCGGTCGGTACGGGTACGAACGGCACCGACCGCTGGTAGTCCCGCTGCTCGGCGGGCGAGGCGAACGTCCGGAGCAGGCCCAGCAAGTGGGTCCGGATGTTGGCCGCCGTCTCGCGCAGGTCCGCCTCAGTCAACCGGCCACCCTCCGCCGCCGAACATAAAGCTCACCGGCCGCGCCCCAAGCGACCCGGCCTACAACCAGCGCCGATCTCCGGTGCAGCGCCGGGTTCGGCCGGCTCAGGGCTGGGCGAGCCACTGATCCAGCAGCGGCTTGACGTCGGCCAGAGTGGGCTCCCATTTCGCCCGCAACTCGGCATCCGGACCCCAGTAGCTCACGTTCAACTGATTCAGCCTGTAGTGCGCCACGCGGGACGTCTCGTAGGTGAGGGTGACGTGCTCCAGCTGCGTGCCGTCGCAATCCGTGTACTGCCTTGGCCCATACACGGTCACCTGCTCGCCAATCCACTTCATTTTGCCATCCCGGCGACAGAACGCGATCGTTCGGCTCGGCTGCGGGTGAGCATACACGTGCAGCATCGCATCGTACGGCCCCCCGTGTCCGTAGGACCGCTCAACCCGGACATCCGCCGTCACGGGGAGCGGTGGGAGCCCCAGTGCGGGGCGGTCGATGGAATGGAGGTCGCTGAACTCATCCAGGCGCGAGTCGGTGAGCGCAATCGCTGAATAGTGCCCCGGCACCTCGCACCCCATCGGCGAGGCGCACACTGCGACCGTCAGGATAAACGCGGGGTGACGCATTCTGCCTGCCCGAACATCAAGGTCACCTGCGCCGCCACGATGCAGGCCGCGCTACCATCCAGATGACGTGGCGGCGTCAGGTGCCGCGCCGGCTTCGGCGGCGACGACGCGAATCTGGCGCCCTCGCCAGGCGCGGTGAGTTATCATGCCCCAGCTCACCGCGCCTGGCGGGGCGCCCTACTTCTTGCCAAGCCCGGCCTTCTTTGCCGCCTCGGGGAAATACTCCAGAAGGACGCTCGCGGCGGCTTGTCGGAGTTTCTTATCCGGGTCACCGAGGGCGGCCACCAGGGCGGCTTCCGCTGCCGGGATCCTTCCGAGTGCCTCGCGAGCATAGTAGCTCGACTGATCGCCTTTGGCCAACACCGCCATCAACTCGGGCACGGCGTCCGCTGCGTCCGAGCCGAGCGCCTTGAGGGCGACCGCTGCCCCCGCCCGTGTGAGCACGTCTGTGTCCTTCAGCGCCTCCCGCAGGACAATGACAACCGCCTTGGTGTTGCCCTTGTCGATCTTGTAGACGGCCAACGCCGAGGCCACCCGCACATTCGTGTCTTTGTCTGTGAGGGCCTTCTTGAGTAGCGGCACGGCGACCTTCCCCTCGGGCCCCAGCCCGCCGAGCGCGGCTGCGGCCGCGACTCGTAACCGGCCCTTCTCGGCCGTATTCGTCAAGATTTCGGAGAGCGACGGGACCGCCGCCTTCGCGCCCGGGCCGATGCACTGGAGGGCGTACAGGACTTGGTTTCGGACGGAGTCGTCGGCGTCCTTCAGCGCCGCGATGAGGTCCGGGACCGCCGCCTTGGCGGACGGGCCCATGCTGCCCAGAGCCCGAGCGATGTTCTCCCGAACGAGCGGATCCCTGTCCTTCAGCGAGGCCGCGAGGACGGGGACGGCCGACGCGGCCTTCTCCTTCCCGGCGCCGATCGCGGCGGCCCATCGGGAGCGCTCGTTGGCTGTCTTGGCCGCTTTGAACTCCGCGACTAACGTACTCAGCGGCGTTACCCCGATGAGTGGATCGTCATCCCGACCCCGCGCGGGGTCTCTTCCTGCGAGTGTGATGACCAAGGCGAACACAAACACCCCACACGCGCCGAGCGATTTCATCTCCGCCTCCTTCGCCGAACAGTGAGCCCACCGGTCCGGCCGCGGCACCAGTGCGCGGCCGATGCGCCCGGGGAGCAACGGGAAACAGACGACATGGCCGGGGCCGGTACAGCGCCGGGTCCGGCAAGCCTTTACTCCCGGCAAGTGAACTCGCCGAGGTACCACAGCTCATAGCCTGGCCCGGTGGCCGACCGCGGGGACTCGAACTGTCCCTTGTCAGCTAGTACGGACACGTTCGCCTCGGTGATGCCGGCCTCGGCCGCCTT
This sequence comes from Gemmata sp., assembly GCA_036405095.1. Classification (GTDB taxonomy): domain Bacteria; phylum Planctomycetota; class Planctomycetia; order Gemmatales; family Gemmataceae; genus Gemmata. Next base: position 8,884 of record DASWYH010000848.1, read on the forward strand.
TCGAGCGACGGCGTCCAAATACGAACCCGAGTAGCTGTGCCCGTCCACGAAGTCACGAATCGGTCGCGGCTCGTCGACGAAGCTGATCTCAACGAAGTCGTAGTCGAACGAGTAGGGCTGCTCCTGCTCTGCGCCAAACTGCGACGGCGGCGAGTCGCTGCCCCCACGTACTTCTGTTCGAAGTAGTCTGACGGGGCACTGGGGCCGAACGCGCCCAACCAGATGTCGCATCGGTGCTCGTCCATCCGCCTCGCCTCCGCCGCCGAACGATGAGCTCACCGGCACCGCCATGACCCGCTGAGCGGTGCGTTCCAAGTCAGCGGGCGGTGTCCGGTGCCGCGCCGGGTCCGGCGCGCCTTTGCTACGCCGCCTGCGCGAGCACCCGCTCCAGCAGCCCGACCACTCGATCCCGAGCCGACGCCTTGAGGAACTCGGCCGGTAGGTTATCGAGGAACTCCCGGTGCCGAGGGAAGTCGGCCGACCGCCGCACCCGCGCCGCGATGTAGTCCCGCGTGGCAGCGATCCGCTCCCGGCTGATGAAGTGAACCGTCCGCCCGCGATACTCCAGCACGGCCGCCGGGCGGAGGTTGTTCAGCCGGCAGACGGCCTCATCCCCGAGCGCCACCCACACCTCCTGCTCGCCCGGAGCCGCCCCGGCGCCCAGTTCCTGCCAGCCGTTCGCACGGCAGATCTCGGGAGCCACGGCCCCCACGTCCTCGACCGACATGCAGCAATGGATACCCTGAAGCCGCAGGACGGTGGTGCCCCGCACCTTCGACACCCACGTGCACATCGCTGCGCCCTCTCTTGGCCGAACAATCAGCTCACCGGCACCGCCATCACCGGATGAGCGGTGCGTCACGAATCAGCCGGCGGTGTCCGGTGCCGCGCCCGGTTCGGCCTCTGACACGTTATACCAAATCGGGTTGATGAATAACGGTCGCTTGTGTTTGACCTCCCCCCTCTGAGGGGGAGGTCGCCGGGTCGCTTTGGACCCGGCGGGTGGGGGGCGACGTATACCGTAGGTGTCGCTTCCCACCACCCGGCTCGCAAAGCCTCGCCGACCTCCCCCGACCCCGCGTGACGACCGCCTGCGGGCGACCGCGGCCACAAAAGGGGGGGACGTCAAGCATTCCGCCCTCACGGTTACTCTTTAACCGGATTCGGTATTAGTCGGTGGACGAAGCCGCAACCACGACCATCCGTTGTGAATCGGCCGGGTTGATGGTCCAGTAGAACGCTCCCCACCACTCGCGCCCGGCCTCGAAATAGTTGGACCAGTTCGTTGACCACGAGAAGATCTCGGCTCGCTCCGGATCGGCCCCAAGAACGTATGTGTTGATACTGGCGAACAACTCGGTCTGTTCGGCGGGGGAGCCCTTGAGGCCATACAGACCATACGGCGGGTGGAAGAACGCTGTCTTGTACCCGTCCACGTCCGGGATCGACCAGGCGCGGTCCCCGATCAGTTTCGGCTCCACATCGTCGGTGCCCCAGAACGTCGGAAAGCTCACCGGCGTCCCTGTCAGATTTGACTCATCCCGGCGAACCCGAAAGAACATCTCAATCGGGTATTTCGCGGACGCATTCCGCGCGGCCCATTGCTCCAGACGGCGATCAATTTCGGCCATCCCGATGAGGGCAGCGGCACGATGGCGTGTATGGGGCGGCCCCGCATCTGGCCGTTCGAGGAACACATAATCCACCACGCCACCAGCAGCAGCGAACTTCGCCAGAAGCGAGTCGAGTTCAGGGTCAGGCGCTTCGCTTCGCATTGTGCTCCTGTGGCCGAACGATTAGCTCACCGGCACCGCCATCACCCGATGAGCGACGGGTCACAAATCAGCGGGCGGTGTCAGGTGCAGCGCCCGGTTCGGCTTTCCACGTTACTCCTTGCCCAGCACCAAATCCACAACCCAGCAACCTCGAACATGCGGGCCGGGACCGCGACAGTGGTCGAGGATGTCGGCGCTGTCGCACCCGGCGTCTTGAAGCGCGTCGGCCAGAATGGGCGCGGCGGAGAAGTCGCGGGCGTCGTACATCTGCGCGGCGAGCGCGCGTGCGGTGTCGGTGCGCCAGTCGGGGGCGAAGGCGACCGGGCGGAACGGGTTGCCGAAGATGTCGCGCAGCAGAGCGACGGCATCAACCATATGAACTCCGTCCACCCGGTAGCCCAAAAGCTGATAGACGTTTCCAATCACAGCGTGCAGGGTTGGGCCGGAAGCTATGTGCACAGCCCCAAGAGCCATCCTTCGAAGAGAGGGGGAGTTAACCTTCTCGTCTTCTTGGAGATGTAGTAAATCGTCGTACGCTGGCACCCGAGCGGTTACAAAGTCCTCTCTCGTGATGGTGCCATCTGTGAACTGCTCACAGGCATCAATGGCCCGCCACGCCGCTGGCTCATTCGTCCCAGACAGCAGTACCCAACCGCATGCCCACGCCACGGCAAACATCCGTAGCTTACGCTCGCTTCCCTCGTTCCGAAGAAAGGTGATCATTTGTCTTGGGCCTTCGCACGCCAGCCACTGCGCCTCAGTCATCGTTCGTCCTCCGATACCTCAGCATGACCGTTGCGCCGCCAGGTGCCAAGCCCGTGGCGCGGCGTCAATCCGGCGGGGTAGGGGGCTCGCCGAACGTGTAATTAGATTGCGCCGGCGCAATCTAACACCGCCGTGGCACGGGCACGCCCCGTACCCGTGAAGTGGCGCTTCTAAAACAATGTCCGAGCGGATGCCAGCCGGAACGGGGCGCCACCTAACACACGAACGTACCCAACCTGGACCCAGGCCTCCCGCTGCCGCCTCCACCGCCGAACATTGAGCTCACCGGCACCGCCATCATCGGATGAGCGATGCGTCCCGAATCAGCCGGCGGTGTCAGGTGCAGCGCCGGGTTCGGCGCCACTGGCGCTACAAATCGCCACTTGGCAACACGCTATTTGGTTCGGCCTGCCTTGCGATTGTTCTATTCAACTCAAGACTGGTACCACAGCGGATCAACGCAACACTCGGGGTTTTCATCAAAGGCCACGACCGGCTTCGCGTCTGGATACACGGTGACTTTCAGCCCGTACCAGATCGGTGTGAATATGCTCAGCCGTAACCTGCCGATGGCCTCGTATAAGGCGGAAATCTCGTGGGGAATTTGGACGCTGCCAAGTTTTGTGCCGTTCGCTCTCGTGAAGCGAATCTTCGCTATCAGATTGTGAACGTTGTCCGGGATGTCACCGACCCACCGCACATCAATGAACCCCGATTCCCATCCGACCTTTTTGCGTTTCGTGGGGGCTTGTTCGTTGATCAGGGCGACAAGCAGCCGACCCAACTTCCGAATGATCCGATGGAAGTCGTCAACGGATGGGATCCGCTTCGCTCTTGCCATCCATTTCGCCTCTTGTGTGCCGAACATTAAGCTCACCTGCGCCGCCATATGCAGGGGGTGATGCGCCACAAATCAGCGGGCGGTGTCAGGGGCAGCGCCCGGTTCGGCGTCTTGGACCTTTGCGACTTCATGCCGGTAGAAGTCGAATCGGTGCGCGCTCTCCCACACCTCATCGAGATAGGCGTGGTTGATCGAACTCCAATGAGCCATGT
>DASWYH010000849.1:0-3944 GCA_036405095.1 Gemmata sp.
CACGTCGAGGCGTTTTCAGGTACGGGAAAGCTGCTGAAGAGCTTCGTCGCCTTCGATAGCCGCTTTCTCTGCGGTGCGCGGGTCGCATCGACGGATCTGAACCGTGACGGGTTCGCGGACATCATCGTTTCGGCCGGCACCGGCGGGCGCGGTCACACGGTTGCGTACTCAGGGGCTACGGGCCAGTTGCTCGCGAGCGTCTTGCCGTTCGGGTCGCTGTTTGGTGGGCTCGTGTCCCTTGCGGCGGGTGACTTCAGCGGCACCGGCCAGGGCGAAATCGCGATCGGCGTGGCGGTCGGTGCGGCGGCTCACGTGGTTGTGTTTCAACCACTGAGCGGCGCGCGGGTGGGCAGCTACTTTGCGTATTCCAATTTCGGGGGCGGTATCCGGCTGGGTACGGTGAGCCGCGACGGGCGCACGGAACTGATGACCGTGTCGAACACCGCCGGGGTTGCGGACGTGCGCGGGTTCGATGCCACCTCGGGCACGCTGAAAGATCATTTCATGCTTTACGCGGTGGGTTTCAGCCGCGGCGCGACGTTCGGCGGGTAATGCGCCGCTAAGAAGAAGTCGCTTCGTCGCGGCGCGGCAACTTGCTCCGCTTGCGGAGGTTGTTCAGCCCGCGAAGGACGTTGAATTCGGTGTGCTGCGCGGCGCTCCCGCGAACCCGACCCAAGAACTCGCCCCGGAACTCGGGGTCTTCGAGGATGCGATCCACGGAACATTCGTTCGGGTGAGCCCGTAGCATCTCCTTGTAGGCCGCGATCAATACCGGTTCCATAGCGTGACTCCGTGAAGGTGAAATGTGCGAGAGGTGCCACTGTGCTGTCAGGTCGTTCCGGACTGTTCTTCACTCCGTTAGTCGCAGCTTCGCTTGGCTCGGGTCGATGGACACCAGGAGCGGTCTTGCGAAGTGCGGGAAGCTGACGATCGCCTGACCCGGCGCGAGGTTCGGGAGCCGGTCCCACAGTCCTTCGTCCACGCCGCCCACCGTGCGCTTCAAGAGCGTCACGACCTGCGGGTCTTGGAGCTTGTGGAGGACGAACGAGTTGCACAGGCCCAGCACCTGTTTCGGAAGGTGCGCGGGGAGCTGCGTTACGAAACACAGCCCGAGCCAGCGCTTCCGGCCGCGCTTCGCGATCCGCGCCACTTGCTCGAACAGCACCGGCGTTTTGTTGATCCGCTCCTCGCTCAGGAACTCGTGCGCTTCCTCGATCACGATCAGCACCGGGGGCGGGGCCTTCCCCTGTTGTGAGGCCAATTCGCACGCCTCGTCCTGTGCGTCCTGGATGCCGCGCAGGATGTCGGCGATGACCAGGTTGTTGAGTTCGCTGAACCCGCTGTCGGAGAGGTCAATAACTGACAGCTTCCCCGGTGCGATCAGGTGCTTGTAGTTCAGCGGGCGCACGCCCTCGGCGGTCTCGTCGAAGAACACCCGGAGCCGGTTCAAGCGCGACAGGCGCCCCTGAAGCGCGCGCCACGACGGGACGCTGCCGGGCGGGTTCGCCGCGTGCATCCGCTTGTTCAGCGCGTCCACGCCGCCCGTGCGCTTGAGTTCCTTGGAGAACGGCTCGAACGCGGGGGCGTCTTCGGTGTCGTCGTCGTCGGCCTTGCCGCGCCGCTTCTTGTCGGCCTTCGGTTCGGCGCGCAAGGCACACGCTTTCACGATGTCGATCAGCAGTGACAGCGTGACCCGCGGGTAGCCGCGCTCGAACTCGTCCAGCTCCAGCGCGATGCGGTCGTGTTCGGCGTTGTCCTTCTCGGGGAAGATGTGCAGGTCGCGGAGCACGTCTTTCGCGATGTCATACGCCTTGAAGAACCGCTCCTCCTGGGCGTCGGTGAGGTCGAGAATTTCCTTCGCGGCGTAGGGCGAGAGGCGCCCGAACTGGAGCGAGAACGCCTTGCGGTTTGGGTGCTCCGGGTTGGCGGTGTCGCGGTTCACGAGGTGGTAAACGGTCATGTCCCGCACGGGCACGCCCTGCGGGGGCAGGTCTCGGTCCCGCAACCCGGCGAGCATGGCGCGCTGGTCGGTCGGTTCATGGAGCGCGGTGTACTCGCCTTCCACGTCGAGAACGACAACCGCCATGCCCGCGGCGCGGGCGCGGCTGATGAGGCCCGCTACCGTGGTGGACTTGCCGCCGCCGGTGGTGCCGAGGACCGCGGTGTGGCGCGGGAACACGGTCTTCGCGTGCGCCGGCGCGCCGACCTCGACGCCCTGGTGCCCGACGGCGAGCCCGAGGCGAACGTCGCCGCCGCACTTCAGCACCTGCGCGGCTTCGGTCTCGTTGAGAACGAACACCGGGCTGTTGGGGAGCGGGCGCAGGCGCGGCGGGGTGAGTTCGCCGCTCTTCAACTCTTCGCCGAGAATGGTGATCTGCACGCGCCCGTGGAACGGCGGGAGGTAGTCGCCGCGGTGGGTCGCCACGGCCTTGAGGATGTCGGAATCCGCGCGCAGCCCGTCCGGCTCGGCGAACGGCCCGGCGGTGACCACTCCGAGGTAGTTGCGCTCGTCCTTGCGGCTCTTGATGCGCACGAGCGATTGCGAGGGCGCGTGTTGAAGGTGCTCGTGCCCGAGTAGCACGGTGACGGTCAGGTCACTGCTTCCGGGCAGGTCGAACATCGTGACCCCCACGGAGCCCGCGTCGTCGGGGTTTGCGAACCGCGGCCCGCCGGCAAGCGCGATCTCGGAGGCGAGCTGCTGCTGGGCGGTGGGCGCGCCGTTCGGTCGGGGTTCGGCAACCCCTTCGGCCCGGCGGGGGGCCGGTTCGCCCGTACCGTTCGTTTCGAACATGGGAGGCGTCTCCGTAGGGTGTCAACTGGGGCGGTTCTGGCGCTCGCTGCCGAACCGCAACCCGGCCCCGTTGCGCGCGTAGGCCGCGGTGGCGATGTCGTTGAGGCTGCCGCCGCCGTAGACCGACTTGCACGTGCGGTCCGCGAGGTCGATGAGCACCGGGAACCCGCGGCTCGGTTGCAGTTCACTGTCCGCCAGAGCGATTCGTGCGGCAATTTCGAAATGGTCCCGGTGCGCGTAGAACACCTGCGGCGGTGCGAACAGTGACGCCCGGTACACGCCCACGAGCACCTGCGGCGCGACCGTGTCGCGGAACCGTGCGACCCACTCTTCGGGCGCGAGGCGGTCCCCGTCCCAGGTGGCGTCAACCGTCGGCGACCCGGTGAAGTGGATGCTCTCGACGAACCGCTCGATGCGCTCGTCCAGCGTCCCCATGATTGCGAACTCGCGCGGGCGCAGCGCCTGCCCAACGGTCAGGTATGCGCGGTTCTCGGGCTCGCTCGCGACGAACACGAACTTCTTGTGGTCCTCGATCAGCCGGCGCATGAGGCGCACAGAGCGGATCATCACGTCCGGGTTGCTGGCGCTGAGCAGCAACTGGTACGGGGCCGGGCTCCCGTGGCCGATGCGCCACGGGGCCGTCGATTTGTTGACCAAAACGGCCATCTCCGCGTAGCTCATCACGGCCCGCTGGGCCAGTTCGGACAGGCCGTCGCGCCGGTCCGGCTGGTTCAGCCCGGCGCGGGCCGCCCGCGTCTCCAGTAAGCGGAGCGTGTCCTCCACCGCGTTGTCGTGGTGCTCCCGGAGGTCGCGCCGGAACAGGCGCTGGCTCCAGCTCCCCTGGTTCCCGGAGTACGACACGAGGCACACGCCGATCTGGTACACGGTCAGCGCGAGCGTGTCGTGAACCTGGGTCGTGCCGTCGCACGCCTCGGTCTTGCCGTTGAACAGCAGGCCGTGTTGGACCGCCTTGATTTCGTGTTCCGGCACGATGTAGTGTCCCGCTTCGGGCGGCGCGCCTTCCATGAAGGAGAGCTTCGGGATGACCTGCTCGCGGATCTGCCGGTGGGACTCGTCTTCGGCCTCGACCGCGAGTTCGATTTCGGCGGTGACGCGGGCGTACTCGCGAACGAGGTCGGTGCCCGGGTGCCAG
>DASWYH010000850.1:0-6614 GCA_036405095.1 Gemmata sp.
GTGTGGAATGTGTGGAGAGTTCGCCATTATCAACTCCACCGAGCGCCTATATTGGGGTAACCTGAAAACCGCTCCACACTCTCCACACTCTCCACAACTCAGTCGTCGAGGTCCGCCATCGACGCGGCCGTAGTAGCCGACGTGGACAGCTTCCGGTTGAGCCAAATGTCAACGTTCAGCGTCGCCCGCGCTTCACTCTTGCGGCGCGACCACCCGTTCTCCTTGCTCACCGCCTCGTTGAACCGGATCTTCCCGATCGGCTGCTCGCCGTATCCGTCGCACCACACGAGGTACGCGGAGTAGAGGTCCTTCACCGTCAGTTCCGCGCCCTTCTCGGTCAGGGTCTTCTCTGCGAGGAACTGGCCGATCGTGTTCTGCTGGTCGCGGTACTCGCCGGTCGCGGCCCGCACCTCGTCGGGCGGGTTCAGCCCGGTCCGCTGCCACTCCAGGCACCCGCGCACGATCCACGTGAGGATGCCGGGGAGTTCCGCGCGGAGCCGCCCCGGCAGCGTGCCGTCGGCTCGCAACAGCTCCGGACCGGACTCGCCCAGCTCAGCCTTCCAGAACTTCACGTTGAACGGCACCAGCGCGACGCGGCGCCAAATCCCGTGCCCGCCGGACGGGATGCGCGGGCGGTCGTTGGTCGCCATGATGAGCTTGTGCGTCGGCGCGAACTCGAAGAAGTCCTGGCGCATGAACCGGGCGGTCACCGTGTCGCCGCCGGTCAGCCGCTTCACGAGTGACACGTTCAGCCGCGCCCCCTCTTCGGTCTCCGTCGCGGCCACCATCCGCTTGCGGTACAGCCGGGCCAACTCGGTCGGGTGCGCCTCGCCGCGGCGGATCATCAGCATCCCCTCCGGCGCCGCACACCAGTACGCCTGCCCGAACACGGCCGCCACGGTTTCGATCAGCGTGCTCTTCCCGTTCGAGCCGCCACCCCAGAAGATCGGGAGCGTGTGCTCGCGGATGTCACCCGTGAGCCCGTACCCCAGCAGCCGCTGGATGTACCCGATGAGCCCCGGGTGCCCGCCCGCGTCCGGCGACTCGACCGAAGCCGGGAACACCTTCGCGAGGAACCCCTCCCAGGTCGGGCACCGTGCGGCCGGGTCGAACGGGACCGGCGCCATCTGGGTGATCAGGTCGCCGCGCCGGTGCTCGCGCACTTCGCCGGTGCGCAGATCCACGGTCCCGTTCGGGCAGTTCAGCAACCAGGGGTTCGCGTCCAGGTCGTCGGGCCGCACCGGGATCGACGGTTCCGAGCGCGCCAGCAGCACCATCGCGCCGATCGCGCGGGCCGCCTGCGACTTCAGCGCGTGCTGGACCAGCTTCGTGCGCGACTCAGCGGACGCGAGCCCGGCCGCTTCGCTGAACATGCCGGTCACCGTGTCCGTCGCGCGCCGGGTCACCTCGCCGGTGTCGTCGTGCGCCCACCGCGTGCCGTCCCACGCGAACCACTGAGACTGCGGGTGGCTGAACCGCAGGTCGTGCCCGTGCTTGTCCACCAGCCGGCGCGCGTTGCCCAGGTCCGTCAGGTCGTATCGGGTGCGGCCCGTTGCCTCACGTGACCCTTCGGCCGGGGGCACCTCACCGGGCGGGGCCGCCGCCGCGAGCACCGCCTCGAACCGCTCCCGGAACTTGTCCGGGTCGGCCGCGTGCAGGTCGTTCGGGTCCTTCGCGGCGTCGTGCCGGATCACCTTCCAGTCGCGCCCCGCGAGCTTCTCACGGAGCTTCGCGATCATCTTCGAGCCGGCCCTGTCCGACTCCTGCCACACGAACAGGTCCGTGAACCCGTCGAGCAGCTTCGCGTCGAACGAGCCCAGCGCCGACGCGCCCGGGATGCCGAGCGCCGGGTAGCCGTGGAGCCACAGCGTCAGCGTGTCCGTCTCGCCTTCGACCAGGATCAGCCGCTTGCCGGCGCGGAACTCGTCGATCCGCCAGAGCCCGAAGAGCGCGAGCTTCACGCCCGCCGGCTGCACGTTCTCGCCGCCCGTCGGCCCCTCGCGCTGGCGCTCGAACAGGACCGAACCGTCGGTGCTCCGGTACGGGATCTTCACCACCGGCTTCGAGCCGTCGCGCTCGTCGCGCAGCCCGTGGGCCTTCAGGTGCTCGACCGGCAACCGCTTCTCGAACCCGAGCCGCGCGAGCGTACACCCCGCGTTCTTGGGCGCCTTGCGCTCGCGCCCGCCCGGGAACAGGTCCTTCATTTCGAGCCCGAGCGGCCGCAGAATGTCGGCCGTCGGGCACCCGGCGTAACACTTGAGGAGCACGCTTTCGGCCCGCCCGACGGCGATGCCAAGGGAGTTCGCTCCGTCGGCGTGTCCGGGACACAGCGCCGACCAGCTCCGGCCCTCGCCGCGGGGGCGCACGCACACCAGCTTCGGTAACAGGTTGTCGATCGGGTTCTCGGCCACGGGCGAGGTCCTGTTCGGTGTTTGAGCGATCGGGCCAAGTGTCGTTCCCGCCGGTGCCTGTTGCGGCTCACGCCGGGCGCGCCTCCGGGTTCATCGCGTACACCCCGAGCACCGTGCCCCGCCGGTCCGTGTCGGCCTTCGCCGCCGCGCGCCGCGGCCCCTCGTGGTCGCCCAGGATCACGCACGTCTTCCGTGCCCGGGTACATGCCGTGTACAGCCAGGGCCGCGTCTGCATGTACCCGTGCCCCTTCGGGCACACGACCACCGCGCACGGCCACTCCGACCCCTGCGCCTTGTGCGGCGTGATGCAGTACCCGAGTTGGATCGTCCGCGCCTTCTCGGTCTCGAACACCACGTCGCGGTCGCCGAACCGCACCACGAGCCGCGGGTGCGACTCCTTCACGACGCCCTGCGCGCCGTTCATCACGTCGAGGTCGTAATCGTTTTTGGTCTGGATCACCTTGTCGCCGGGCAGCAGCGGCACCTTCTTCTTGCCGTCCTCGTCGGTGTCCGCGGTGCCGAGCTTCGGCTCCGGTACGCCGATCCCGATGGCCGTCTGGTTCAGCCACTGGCAGTACCGGTTCAGGAACCCGGTGCCGAGCAAGCCCTTGTGCTGGGCCGTGAGGAACTGCACATCGCCGACCGCGTCGTAGCCCCACTCCGACAGGTACTTCTCGAACAGCACCCGGACCCCTTCGAGTACCTTTTCCGGCGTCGCGAGCCGGTCGTGAACGTACCAGGGGGACGGTTCGCCCTCGGCACCGGGCACCGTCGGCTCGATCCGCCCCTCCAGGATCGCGTTACAATTCCGCTTGAGCGCGCCCGCTTGCCGATGACACACTCCCAGGCGGGCGACCGGTGCGAGGTCGTACTCGAGCGCGTCGCGGAGCACCGCCCCCGGCCCGACCGGCGGTAACTGGTTCGGGTCACCGATCAGCACCAGACTCGTGTTCGTGCCGCACGCCGACAGCAGCCGCGCGAACAACTCGCTGTCGATCATGGACACCTCGTCCACGATCAGCGCGCCGCCCGGGAGTTGGTTCCCCGCGTGGTACTCCCAGCCGCCCGCCGGCGTGTACCCGAGCAACCGGTGGATCGTCGTCGCGCGCCCGCCGATCACCCTCGACAGCCGGTCGGCGGCCTTCCCGGTCGGCGCCGCGAGGCTCACGAACGTCCGGGTGTCGCACATCATGTCGTGGATCGCCTTCGCCACCGTAGTCTTCCCGGACCCGGCCCCGCCGGTGATGAAGCACAGCCGGTTCCGCGCGGCCGACAACACCGCGCCCCGCTGGGTTTCGTCGAGCTCGCGCCCATTGACGTGAGCGAACCGGGACGCCAGTTCCGCCGCCCGCTCCGGCTTTACGTGCGGGTTCCGCTCGCCCGCGGTCCGGAACGTCTTCCAGATGAACTCTTCGTGCGCCGCACTGGTCGGCAGCGCGAGCGCCGGGCCGACCCGCGCCAGTTGTTTCAGCTCGATCGCCGCTTCGGCCCGCTCCTCGAACCGGGCCGTGTGGTCGCCGACCGGCAGGTCGCACATGTCGGCGGCCTTGCCGGTCGCCTCGTCGGCGCCGAGTGCCGTCGAGCCGTCGCTCGCCGCGTCCGCGACCGCCGCTACCACCGCGGCCCGCAGGCGCCCCGGGTGCTCCGGCCCGTGCCCGAGCTTCTGAGCCAACTCGTCCACCGTCTTCCAACCGAACCCGTCGATCTCGCGGAGCAGCATGTACGGGTCGGTCTTCAGGATCGTGAGGGCCGAGCCCTTGAACCTCGCGTACACGAGTTCCGCTTGGTGCGCGGTGAGCCCCATCCGAACGGCCTCCCCGGTCACCGCGATCCGGTCCGCGAACGACGCCCACTGTTTCGCCAGCCGCTTGATCGACTCGACCGGGATGCGGATCAGTGCCGCAAGGCCATCGGGGCGCTCGGTCGCTTCCTTGAACACATCTGCACCGTGGGTCGCGACGAGCGTCCGCGCCTTGACGGCGCCGATGTCGGCCGCGTAGGCTTCGAGCCACGCCTGGACGGCGTCCGGCGTCGTCGGCACCGTGTACACGACCTCTGACGCCTCGAACTGCCGACCGAACTTCGTGTGCGTGATCCAGTGCCCGCGGAGCGTGACGGGCTCGCCGACGGCCACGTAGCCCTTCACCGTGAAACTCACCTCGCGGAACTTCACGATCATCCGGCCCGCGGTCCACGAGGGGGACTGCCCGCCGAACACGCGCGTCACCTTGCCGCTCACGGTGTCCGGCGCTTCAACCAAGTCGTCGAGCCAAGCGATGTCACCAGGAGAAAGGCTCACGTGGTTCCCTCCGACAAATCCAGTTCGATCCGCGTGCGCACCGACCAACCGGTCGCGCCTTTCGTGCCCGCCAGGATCAGTGGCATGATTTCCGTTGCCCAGTCGACCGATGTGAGCCACTCGGCGAAGTTCACGTCGTACACCATCGGCCCGCTCAGCCCGACCCAGTGCGTGTGGCGGTAGGCCGCCCCGATCGGCACACCCGGCGCGCACCACGGCCCCTCGATCTGGAGGAACGCGAGCACCGGCTTCGGGCTCCGCGGGTTGAACTGGCGGTTCAATACCGACCACGGAACGCCCGCAGCGTCAATCGCCGCCTTCATTTGCGTCGGGTTGCACCACGGCTTGTCCGGGAACCTCGGGAACAACTCGCGCACGCCCGACAGCTCGCGCCCGAGCACCGCGGCGAGCGCCGCCGGACCGCAGTTCGCGCCCCAGAGGACGTGAGCAGCGTAGACATCAGACGGGTTGTAGAGTTCGACCGCGTTCACGATTGTGGCTCCGGTGGCGAGGAGTTGGGCAGCAACTCGTTGCGCACGATGGCGAACTCGCGCGGCGCTTCGATCCCGATCCGCGCCTTTTTCCCGTCGATGTTGGTGAGCATGATTTCGATCACCGCGCCATCCGGCGTGCGGATCGTGATTTTCTCCCCAACCTTGCGTGTCAGCACCAACATCTGTTCGTTCCTTCGTTAGAGGCCGACGCGCGCCCGGCACGTCGGCCCGACCTCCGTCGAAATCGATTCCGGATCGTTCAGCGGCCGGTTGCACACCCGGCAGACTGCGCTCTTCAGCAGCGAGTGTTCGTGCAGCGCGGCCCCCTGAGCGAGCGCCCACAGCTTCGCCGCGTGTTCGCCAACCTTGCCATTCGCGAACCGTCGCCACAGACTGAAGCCAGTCGCGGTCACGAGCCCGACCGGCTCGTAGTCCTTCGTGTTGTCCGGCCCGATCAGCAGCGCGAGTGAACGCTTTCCGGCGTAGGTGCCGTTCTTCTCGATGCGCACCCGGAACGTCTTGTGCGAGCCGTCCGGGAACGTGAGCGTGTAGAGCCCGTTCGACAGCCACGGGGCCGGCAGGGCGGCGTACCACTCCGGCGATGGCACGAACTCGCCGGCGGCCTCGAAGGCTTCGTCCAAGTCCGCGAGGGTCGTGGTCACGTTGTCACCGTGGCGGTCGGCTGGTTACGGTTGGTGCAGTTCCGCAGATCGTTCACGAGAGCGGCGCGCCCGTCTGGGCCGAGCGCCGCCATCATCTCGTTCCAGAACGCTTCCGCCTCGCGCTGCGACTTCGTCCGGTCCAAGCGGTTCAGGGCCAGTTCTTGTTGCCGCTCGCTGTAAGCTGTCTCGCGTGCGGTGCCGATGGTTTTCGCGATCTTCTTTGCAAGCCGTAGCCTCATCACCTTGCTCCTTGACTCGCCGCACTCACGGCCCCTTCGATTTCAGCGAACACGGCGTCGATGTTAAACCAGTGCCCGTCGGCACACTCGCGGCGCCGCATGTTCCAGGGCCGCGGCGGGATCACGCCGAACCCGCCCGCACCGATAAACCGCTGGTAGTTGGTGTCGTGGTCGTCCACGAGCACCTTCGACGGCCCCGCGAACAGTTCCTTTGCGGAGCCGAAGAACACCCGGCGGCGGTACTCGGAGAAATGGCGATCGATCCACGCCCGCTTCCCGTCCACACACCCCTTCGTGTCGCACGGGGACGTGAGGAGGGCGACGTTCTGCGCGCCAACGAGCCACTCGACACGCGCGAGCAGAGCCCGCCCGTCTTCCAACACTCCCAAACCGCGCCAGAACTCGTATCCGAGTGGAGCCCAGAACGCAGCCGGCTCGACGTTCAGTTGGGCCTCAATGCCCCACGTCACTTCCGCAAGCGGTATGTCGGTACGGCCGTGGGCCGCGAG
>DASWYH010000851.1:0-3886 GCA_036405095.1 Gemmata sp.
TACCCGCGGGCCGCGTTCTGGCTGCTCGACCGCGACGGCATCCAGGGGCACTTCGGCGAAACCAAGCTGAAGCCGGCTTCCGACGACGACGAGGAGGCCGACGCCGATACACCCGTGGATAAGCCCGAAGCCATCGGACCCGCGGGCACGATCCCGGACCGCCACATTTACACGCTCGACCTCCGGGACTCGAACAAGCACGAAGCGTTCGTCGGCGAGATCAAGCGCATCGCCGCGGAGTGCCGCGACCGGCGCGCCGCCAAGGCCAGCGCGCGAGCCGCGAACAGCCCGGCTATCATCCAGCTCGGGCTCTCAGTTTCCAAGCCCGAACCCGAGCTCCCGGCGGCCCAACGGGCGTTCGCCCCGGAGGCGCTGCTCGCGCCCGCCGGGCGGCGCTGGTATCCGGTGATCGACTACAGCCGCTGCACGAACTGCCTGGAGTGCCTCGACTTCTGCCTGTTCGGGGTCTACGGGGTCGATGCCCTGGAGCGCATCCTCGTTGAGAACCAGGACCAGTGCAAGAAGGGCTGCCCCGCGTGCAGCCGGGTGTGCCCGCAACAGGCGATCATCTTCCCGGAGTACAAATCGGCGGCCATCGCCGGGGCCGAAACGGGCGCCGTGGGTGGCCTCAAGATCGACCTGAGCCGGCTCTTCGGCGGCGATGTGGGCGACGCGCTCGGGATGGCGGTACAGGAGCGGGACCGCGAGTTGGTCAACGACGGGCGGGCCGCGGTCGGGGCAACGGTCGGCCTGCCCAAGCGCCAGGCCGACAAGCCGCACAAACCAAAAGACGACCTCGACCGGTTGGTGGACGATCTCGACAACTTGGGACTGTGATTCGGGGTCACGGTCGCCACGCAGATGACCGCGCCAACGCGGAACCGCGTTCTTTGGCGCGCCGGAAGATCCTCAAGAGACAGCCCCTCACCACCAGTGGTGCCCTTGGCCTCTTCCCTCTTCTCGCCCTCATCAACACATAGTTTTTATTATCTGCCCCATGTGACCTCCCCTTGCTCCCACTCACCGGGGCGTAACTTCTACAATCAGTGCAAGAAACCGTCGCGATTGAAACGAACGGATGTGACATGATTTCTTCCGATCGCCTCCGGGCCGCGTACCTCACGGCCCGCACCGCGCTGCTGGCCGAGCGCGTCCCCGCGGGGCACTGGGTCGGCGAGCTGTCCACCTCGGCACTTTCGACCGCGACCGCGACGATGGCGCTGCACCTCGTGAACCCGTTCGAGCACCGGGAGCGGATCGACGCGGGGCTCAAGTGGCTCGCCGAGCACCAGAACGCTGATGGGGGCTGGGGCGACACGGTCAAGAGCTCCTCCAACATCTCGACCACGATGCTGTGCCGCGCCGCGTTCAAGATGGTCGGCGAGAAGGAGCACCCCGACGCGGTTCAAAAGGTGGAAGAGTTCCTCACCCAGACGACCGGCGCGCGGCCCGCCCGGCGAGCGGCGGCGATCCGCGCCCGCTACGGCAAGGATCACACGTTCTCGGTGCCCATTCTGATGACGTGCGCGATCGCGAAGATGGTCCCCTGGGACGAAGTGCCGCGGCTCCCGTTCGAGTTGGCGTGCTTGCCGCAGAGCTGGTACCGGTTCGCGAAGATGCCGGTGGTGAGCTACGCCCTTCCCGCCCTCATCGCGATCGGGCAGTGCATCCACCACCACCGGCGCTCGCGCAACCCCCTGCGCAACGCGGTCCGCCGGCTCGCCCGCGGGCGCGCGCTCAAGGTGCTCCGGCGCATCCAGCCGACCACCGGTGGCTACCTCGAAGCCACCCCGCTCACGAGCTTCGTGGTGATGGCGCTGGCGAGCACCCGGCGCCGCCGCGCAGAGGCCGAAAAACAAGTCATCGACGAAGGCGTCCGGTTCCTGGTGAACTCCGTCCGGCCCGACGGAAGCTGGCCGATCGACACCGACCTCGCAACATGGGTGACCACGCTCAGCGTGAACGCGCTCGCCGCGGGGGACGATCTCGAAGCCCTCGACACGAAGGAACACGTTCTCGCGTGGCTGTTGAAGCAGCAGTACACGGAGCGGCATCCCTACACCGGCGCCGAACCCGGCGGTTGGGCCTGGACCGACCTCCCCGGCGGCGTTCCGGACTGCGACGACACCCCCGGCGCGGTGCTCGCCGTGTACCAGTTGCGCGACACGCTCCCGTCCCCCGAGAGCCAGGAGGCCGCCAAACGGTGGATCATCGGGCTTCAAAATGGGGACGGCGGGTTCCCGACGTTCTGCCGCGGGTGGGGCACCCTGCCCTTCGACCGGAGCGGCTCCGATTTAACGGCCCATGCGTTGCGCGCGGTCGCGAGTTCCGAGCCGTCGGTGCTCACCGTTACGCACCGAGCGCTCGCCTACCTTGGGAAGCAACAGCGCCCCGACGGTTCCTGGCTGCCGCTGTGGTTCGGGAACCAGCACGCGCCCGACGACATCAACCCGGTTTACGGCACGGCCCGCGTGCTCGCCGCGTACCGCGACCTGAACATGAAGGACGCCCCCGAGTGCCGGCGCGGGGTCGAGTTCTTGCTCGCGGTGCAGAACGCGGACGGCGGGTGGGGCGGCACTAAAGATTGCCCGTCGAGCGCCGAAGAAACGGCGCTCGCGGTGGAAGTGCTCCTGGAGCTGGCCCCACGCGATGCCGTTCAGCGCGGCGTCGCGTGGCTCGTGGAAGCGGTCGAATCGGGCCGGTTCCGCGACCCCAGCCCGATCGGGTTCTACTTCGCGAAGCTATGGTACTTCGAGAAGCTGTACCCCATTATCTTTACGGTCGCCGCGCTGGGCCGGGCCGCCCGCTTCACTTCTTCGGCGGTTCCGGCGGCAGGATCGGCTTGAACTCGCCCTTCCCCTTCTTGTCAAGGTTCTTGTTCAGGTCGGCGGGGTCGAACTTCACCGGGGCGCCCTTCTCCGGCACTTCGACCTTCGCACACCACAGCACCGCGTTCACCACCACGCGGCGGAAGTCCTCCTGCGCCCAGTTGCGGTGGAAGTGCCCGCCGGTGAAACCGAAACTGCGCCCGCCGCCGGGGCGCTCGAACGCCCACGCCATCGTCTCGATCTCGCCCTTGCGCCCCTTCGTGTAGCTGGTGCCGCGCGTGCCGTCCGGCGGGACCGCCTGCAGGATCGGCGTCACACCCTTCATATCGTCGATCCACCGCATCCCGTAGTACCACTCGTCGCGGAGCGTGAACGGCTTCACGCCGCGGGTGATTGGGTGCTTCGGGAGCGCACGGATGTTCGCGTCCCAGTGCGGATTAATGGAGTAACCTGTTTCGTAGTACCCGCCGAGCCACCCCTTCACCGGCCCGGCGATGTCGCGGGTGCCCTGCTTCACCGGGTACTCGACCGCGTAATGCAGGTTCACCCAGCCGCACCCGCGGTCGAGTTGCTTTTGGATCAGTTTCATGCGCTCCGGTTGGATCGCCGGGTGCCCGCCGCCGCCGTCCATGTACATCACGACGCAGTCGGCAGTGTCGAACAGCTTCTCGTTCTTGGGCCAGCCGTCGCGGGCCATGATCGGGAACACACCGTCCGTTTGTTTCAGCAGATTGCACAGGACCGCGGCCCCGGCGAAGAACTCGTGATCGCCTGGGCCGTGGCTCTGGCGCCCGGCGACCACCAGAACCCGCTTGCCCTTGAAACCCGCCGGCGGCTCCTTTTCGAGTTCGACTTTGGACTGGTCGTAGGGATCAACTTTCGGCTCCTCGGCCCCGAGCGGCGCGAGCAGTGAGAGCAGTATGACAAGGGAGAGCAACGCGCGCATGGTGTGAAAGGCTCCGTGTCGAGAGAGGTATCAGGCGGAAGGTACAGGGCGGAGTACACGAAACCGCGCCGCGAAGAGAAACGCAAGCGCGTTTTCGTTTGCTTCCTGCGCG
>DASWYH010000852.1:0-2575 GCA_036405095.1 Gemmata sp.
CCTTCTTGAGCAACTTCTCCAGTTTCTCCCGCTGCTCCTTGTCCTCCTCCTCGCCGTACACGCTCGCCAGGAACATCGTGCCGAACCCCTGGCCGTACATGTACCGCACCGATTCGGACGGGTTCCGCACGTCGCCGATCAGCCCGTTCGGCTGTTGCCGCCCGGGGTTGAGGAACCACTCCACCGCCCGCTTCACCTGGTCGGAGTACTTGCCCTCCCGCAGGGTGCTGCCCTCCATGAGGAACGCCATGCCCGCAAGCGCCGTCATGCTGGTCGGGTACTGCCCGCCCTGCGCCTCCCAGTGCCCGTCCTTCGCCTGGGTCTTCTTCAGGTACTCCAGGCCCTTCTCGATGGCCGTCTCAACGTCCTTTTGTTGCTGCTTGGTCTCGTCGGCCGCGCCGCTCGGCGCGGGGACCGCGACGAGCCCGCCGGCGACACATGCCACGGTGGCGAGTAACCAACTCCGGCGCATGAGGTTCTCCGCAATGTGTCCCGGCCCGAGCCGCTCGTTTCGGCTCCGTGCCCTAATACACGCGCCCGCTAACGGTGTCGCCTTTTTGGCGAACCCTGCCCGCAAGGGCGGGGGTGCCACGTGTACCGCTCCCAGACGATGGCGGTCTGGTACAAAAGGGGCACCGTCACCGGCTCCGTGCCCTAAAAGACGACCGACCCGGGGAACTGTGACACCCGCCATCGGAAGCAAGAGGCGAACAGGAGAGGGGGGAGCCCTCCGCGCCCGCGCGGTGGGGGCGCCGGGTGCGGTTCGACCGAACGGCCGGTCAAAAGGCGAGCAGTTGCGGCCACCGAGTGTCCACGCCGGGCCGTCACGGGCAGGGGCCGGGGCGCCAGCAGCGAGCGCATCGGCGCGCCGCGGTTCGCGGGAACCGGGGGCACGCGCCGCACTCCTCATGCGAGTACCGTGCCACCCCGGTTGCCCAAGCCCCGCGGGCGGAAGTGACGGGTCACGGCTTGCCGGCCGGCGCGGGTTCGAGCACGACCAGCACCGGGCGGTGGTCGGACGCAACCGGCTCGTCGGGCACCGCGGCGCCGCGCACGCGGAACCGGTCGGCGGGTCGGAACAGGACGTGATCGATCTGCTCCTTCGGCCGGTCCGCCGGGATGGTGAGCAGCCCCTTACCGGCGGTGGCGTCGGCCCATTTCGCGGCGAGCGCGGCGAACGCCTTGCTGTCCCGGGTGGCGTTCAGGTCGCCGACCAGGAGCACCGGGCGGTCCGCGCCGGCGAACAGCTCGTTCAGCTTCGCCGCCTGTTGTTCCCGGTCCCCGGCGAGCTGGTGGTCCAGGTGCGTGGTGACGAACGACAGGTCGCGGCCGTCCACCTTCAGCCGCGCTTCGAGCGCGATCCGCTTCTCGCGGTTCGGCCCGCCGGGCAGCGGGTGAACGGTCGTTCCGCCCAGCGGGAACCGGGACAGCACCGCCTGCCCGTACCCGCCCCCCTGGAAGTCGATCGCCTTGCCGAACGCCGCGTGCAGCCCGGTGAGCCGGGCCAGCTCGGCCGTCTGGTCCACCCCGCCCGTGCGCTTCGTGCGGTCGTCCAGTTCCTGGAGCGCGACGAGGTCCGGGTCGGCGGCCCGGATCACCCGCGCGATCCGGGCGAGGTCCCGCTTACCGTCGGTGCCCTCGCCGTGGTGGACGTTGTAGCACAGCACGCGCACGGTCGGCTGCTGGCCCGGTTCGCGGGGCCGCAGCACCGCGGTCACCGGGAAGTGGTCCGACGGGGTGCGCCCGTCCCGGCTCGTGCGGTCGATCCCGGCCAGCCGCACGTCCCAGTCGCGCGAGCACCCGATCCAGTCGATCCGGTCGCCGTCGGTCCCCGCGGCCTTGAAGTCGCAGAACGTGCCCTCGTTCTTCCCGCGGGCCGGGTGCTGCGCGCGGAACGTGTCCACGAGCGGGGACGGCTTCTGGTCCGCGGGGCCGAACAGCGCCGTGTACGGCCCGGACCCCTCGCCCGCGTTGAAGTCGCCGGTGACGACCACCCGGCACCCCTTGCCGAGTTCGGCGACCTTCGCGCGGATCAGCTCGGCGGACCGGACCCGGGCGGTCTTCCCGCGGTGGTCCAGGTGCGCGTTGAGGAACAGCACCGGGCGCCCGTCCGGGGCGGTGCGGTCCTTGAGCTTCACCCAGGTGGCGACCCGCGGGAGCGCGGCGTCCCACCCCTTGCTGCCGGGGGTGTCGGGCGTGTCGCTGAACCAGAAGTGCCCGCCGCCGAGCTTCTCGAACCGGGCCGCGCGGTAGAACAGGGCGGCCATCTCGCCGCCCTCCTTGCCGTCGTCCCGCCCGGCCGCGAGCCCCTCGTACCCCTTGAGCTTCTGGGCCAGGAAGTCGCGCTGGTCGGCGAGCGTCTCCTGGGTGCCGAGCAGGTCCGGGTCGAAGGCCGCGACCGTCTCGGCCAGGAACACCTTGCGCAGGTCCCAGCGGTTGTCCCCGTCCCTGGCGGTGCCGTACCGGATGTTGAAGCTCATCACCCGCACCGGGACCGGCGGGGCGCCCGGGTCCGCGGCGGGGGCGGCGGACCCGGTGAGGGCGAGCAGCGTGGCGAGGAGCGAGCGGCGCATGG
>DASWYH010000853.1:0-2479 GCA_036405095.1 Gemmata sp.
ACGGGCGCCCGCTCGGCGCGCCGGGACCGGTTCAGGGCTCGCCGTTCGTGGGCGACATCCGCATTTCGGCCCGCCCGCTTTCCGACAACGTGCTCGCGATCGCTAACCCGTTCGACCTGATCAGCCCGTGGGCCGGTGAGATCATCGTCAACAGCAACAAGGTGTTCGACACCGACGGCTCGGCCGGGGCATACGACCTCCAGACGGTGCTGCTCCACGAGGTCGGGCACGTGCTCGGCATCGCGGGCAGTTCGGACCCGGGGTCGGTGATGTACGAGTCCTACGCGGGTACACAAACCGCGCTGTCCGCCACCGACGTTGCCGCGGTCCAGGGGCTGTACGGCGCGCGTTCAGCCAGCGGAACCGGCGGCTCGGTGATCGTCGGAGCAGACGGAACGGTGTCCACCGCGGACGACTGGGCCGGCGGCCGGGGTGCGAACGAGACGCTCGCGACCGCCACGATCCTGGGTCAGAGCCGCGACAGCGCGGACCGGCGCTGGGACTTCGTGGGCGGCGGGCGCCTGGAAGCGGCCACCGACCGCGACGTGTACCAAGTGCGCACCCGGGAAAAGGCCGGGGGCGTCCTGGTCGTGTACGTCGGCACACCGGCCGGCGGGACCGCCCCGGCGGTCACCGTTTACGACAAGAAAGGGAGCCCGGTCGCGGCCACCACCCTCCTGGCTAACGATGGTTCGCTGATCGTGCAAGTCACGAACATCAAGAAGAACCAAGTTTACTACGTCGCGGTTCAGGCCGCCAATCCGACGCGATGGACCGGCACGGAAACATACAGCCTCGGGGTCGATTTCCGCGACACCGCCATCGTCGCCCCAACGTTCGCCTCCGCGACCCTGACGAGCGCGGCCCCGCAACTCGCCGGCTCGTTCGTGGTGACCCAGACGCAGGCGTTCCAGTTCCAACTCGCCGCACAGAGCGCGGCCGATCCGACCTCGGCCGGGGCGCGGCTCACCGTGTTCGACGCGACCGGGGCGCCCGTTCTCACCCTCGTGGCCAACAACGGTCAGTCCGCCACGGGTTCGGTGTTCTTGCAACCCGGCACCTACACCGTGTTGATCACCGGGGCAACGACGGATGGTTCGCCCTTGAAAACGCTCGGCGTTGACGCCACGCTGATTCCGCTGACCGATCCCATCGGCCCGGCGCTGGCCGACGACTACAGCGCCCCAACGACGACCACAACGACCACAACGACCACAACGACCACAACGGCACCGACCACGACCACGACCACAACTGCGACGAGCACCGGCTACTACTTGCTCGCCCCAACGAGCCCCAGCACCGGGTTCCTCGCGCCGACCAACTTCTACAGTTCGCTGTGGTGGTAAGCGGTGCCGGGTGCCGGACCGGGCGCCCGCGCCACATTTCCATTCCTCGGGTGGTCCCGTAGCCGGAGAAAAGCGCCGCGGGGCGACGTAACAACGACAGCGAGGCTTGCCTGCCCACTGATCGTCTGGCGCTACTGGAGCCCGCCCGTGCAGCAATGTGTGCTCGCAACCGGTGACCTTTCGGGGGCGGCTCCCGCGCTGGTGCTGGTGCTCGGGGGGCTCGTGCCCCTGGTTCTGTTGTGGGCACAGTCCGGGCCCTGGCCGGCGCCGCCCCGGCGGGCGTTCCGCGCCGCGTCGGTCCTGTCGGCCGCGTGTGTCCTCGGCGCCGTGTGGGCGACGGGGGCCGACGTGCGCCTCGTCTGCTGGGTCGTGTTGGGTTCGGTGGCGCCGCTCGCGCTGGTCGGCGCGGCCCTCGTCCGGGCCGGCGCGCGGGACCACCTCCTCACCCGGTCTCCCCGCTTCGACCGGTTCCAGGTGCTCGATGCGGCCCTCAATGCCTCCCGCGACGGGGTGCTGGTGACGGCCGCGCGGCCGAACGCGATCGGGCTCCAGATCGTGTACGCGAACCCCGCGTTCGAGGAACTCACGGGCTACGGCACCGAGGAGGCCCTCGGGCAGAGCCCGAGCATGCTGTACGCCGAGAACTCCGACGCGGACCGGGAAACGATCCAGGCCGCGCTCCGGTCCGGCACCGCGGGCCGGTTCGAGGTGCTCGCGCGCCGCAAGGACGGGAGCCGGGTCTGGGTCGAGTGGGACGTGGTCCCGGTGCCCGGACCCGAAGGCGGCACGGCGCACCGGGTCGCGGTGCTCCGGGACACGACCGGGCGCCGGCGGCTCGAAGAGCAGTTGCGCCAGGCCGCGAAGCT
The DNA here is from genome assembly GCA_036405095.1 of Gemmata sp. Taxonomy (GTDB): domain Bacteria; phylum Planctomycetota; class Planctomycetia; order Gemmatales; family Gemmataceae; genus Gemmata. The sequence continues at coordinate 2,216 of DASWYH010000853.1, forward strand.
CGAAACGGTGGGCCGGCTCGCGGCCGGGGTGGCGCACGACTTCAACAATCTGCTCACCGTCATCGGCGGGAGCGCGGACCTGCTCGGCGACCTCGCGTCCGAAACGCCCGAGGCCGCGCAACTGGTGGACGAGGTGCGGTTCGCCGCCGACCGCGCCGGGTGGCTGGTGCGCCAGCTCCTCACGTTCAGCCGCCCCCGGGAAGCCGGGCGCGAGGTCCTCGACCTGTGCCGGGTCGTGTCCGACCTCGCGGGCATCCTGCGGCG
>DASWYH010000854.1:0-1835 GCA_036405095.1 Gemmata sp.
GGTGGACGTGATGTTCCCGGTCGCGGTGTTCTTGTCGCTCTGGGCGTCGCCGCACGCGCTCATTTACGAATGGGCGCTGCTCGTTGCCGCCGCGGTGGTGCTGTGGGAGCGTCGGCCATCGGCGCGCGACGTGTGGTTGCCGCTTTTTGCGCTCGCGTGGGCCGGGCTGACCGCAACTTCCGCCCTTGCCATCACACAGGCCCGGCTCGGGTGGGCGATTATCGTGCAAGTCGGCGTGCCGGCGCTGGGTATAGCCGGGTGGCTCGCGGCCCGGGAACTGGCGCGGGCACCGTGTGAGCGCGCGTGACCAGTTTTTGCTCACCCGGTTGGAGCGATTGGCGCGGGCCGTTATTTCGCGGGCGCGGGCGCGCGACGGGGCACGAACTTGACTCGGGCGCGCGTGCCCTCGACAATTTCCCGTACAATAGGTTATCCGCCTGACTCCTCCCCTCGACGGACGCTTAACTCACATGGCCGCTCGGCGTGTCGGATTGTGGCTGATCGGTGCTTGCGGCGGCGTCGCGAGTACCACCGCGCTCGGGCTGTCGGCGCTGGCCCGTGGGCTCACCTCCACTACGGGCATGGTGACCGCGCTGCCCCAGTTCGCGGGGCACGACTTCGACGCCCCGGCGGCGTTCGTGTTGGGCGGGCACGACATCCGCCGGGGGAACTTCGTCACCGCCGCGCGCGAGCTGCACGAGCGGTCCAACGTATTCGATGAGCGTCTGCTCGCGACCTGCGCGGGCGATCTCGAAGCGTGGTCGGCCAACATCAAGCCCGGGGTGGTCTACCGCCCGAACGCCGCCATCACCGCGCTCGCCGACCGCGCCGACACCCGGCAGGCGCACACCGCCCGCGAAGCCATCGACGCCATCCAGAGCGATCTGAGGGCGTTCAAGGCGGCCCACAAACTCGATCAGCTCGTTGTGGTGAACGCGGCGTCCACGGAGCCGCCGTTCGAGCTGACCGATGAGCAAAAGTCCCTGGAACTGCTGGTCCCCGCGCTCGAACGCACGGCACCCGCCGCGCTCCCCACGAGCAGCGTGTACGCGTTCGCCGCGATCGAAGCCGGGTTCGCCTATGTGAACATGACCCCGAGCGCGGGGGCGACCCTCCCGGCGCTCGCGGAGCTGGCGCGCAAGCGCGGTGTGCCGCACGCCGGCCAGGACCTCAAGACCGGCGAAACGCTCTTGAAGAGCGCGCTGGCGCCGATGTTCGCCCGGCGGAACCTCCGCGTCCTGAGTTGGGTCGGGCACAACATCCTGGGGAACCGCGACGGACAGGTTCTCAACGACCCCGACAACAAGTCGAGCAAGGTGAAGAGCAAAGACCTGCTGCTCGGGGAGCTGCTCGGGTACAAGCCGCAGTCGCACGTGAGCATCGAGTACATCGAATCGCTCGACGACTGGAAGACCGCGTGGGACCACATCCACTTCGAGGGCTTCCTGGGTACGAAGATGATGATGCAGTTCACCTGGCAGGGGTGCGATTCGCTCCTCGCGGCCCCGCTGGTGATCGACCTCGTGCGGCTCACCGCGCTGGCCCAGCGCCGCGGCGAGAGCGGCCCGATGCCGCACCTCGCGTGCTTCTTCAAGAGCCCGATCGGGGTGACGGAACACGACTTCGCCAAGCAGTTCGCGCTACTCGAAAACTACCTGGCTGTCGAACCGCCGGCGTGAGCCGGCCGGGTGGCCATCGGTGTTGCCTCAAAACCCGGCCGGCTCACGCCGGCGGTTCGACGGGAGCTATCATGCAACTGGCCTTCTCCACCAACGCGTACCTGAACTTCTCGTTCGCGGACGCCGTGTTCCGGCTGGCGACCATCGGGTACCGCG
>DASWYH010000855.1:0-2450 GCA_036405095.1 Gemmata sp.
TCGCCGACATCTCGACTCCGTCCAGGAACCCGCGCCGGAACGTCCACCGGCGCACGAGCCCGCTCTCGCGCAGCACCTTCGTCCACTGCGGCTCGTGTTCCTTCAGAACCCCTTTCGCGCGGGCCGCGAGTTCGCGGCACTCTTTGGTTCCGGGGCCGAGGTGCTCCATCCGGCACTGTGCGCGGATGAGCGCGGCGCGGGCGGTGTCGTCGCCTTGCGCGCGCTCGTCGAGCCAGTCGGCGAACACCAGTCGGGGGGTATCGTCGTCGGGGGCCGCGAGGACCGCGGTCAGGAAGGCGTGCTCGTCTTGGGCGGTCATCGAATGATCCCAGAGAAGGTTGCGCACGCGAGGTGCGGTTCCGGTGCCCGGGTTCCCGGCGCCCGCGCGCCGTTACCCCCGTTCGGCGAGCGGCGGGACCGCACGAGCGACCGGCCCTTTGTAGATCGCGCGCGGGCGGATGAGCCGGTTATTGTCCAGTTGTTCGATGATGTGCGCGGCCCAGCCGGCGACCCGCGCCATCGCGAAGATCGGCGTGTACAGTGGGATCTCGAGCTTCATCGCGTGGTACAGGCGCCCGGCCGGCCAGTCGAGGTTCGGGTACATGTTCTTCTCGGCCGCCATCACCCGTTCGATGATGTCGGCCGTTTCTTCCCACCGCGGGAGCCCGGGTGCGGGTTCCCCTGCGCTCTCGGCCGCGGCGCGGGCGTACTTCTTCAGGATGCCCGCGCGCACGTCGCCGGCTTTGTAGACCCGGTGCCCGAAGCCCATGATGCGCTCCTTGCGGGCGAGCGCGGCTTTCGTCCAGGCTTCCGCGGTCTCGGGGCCGCCGGCAGCAAGAAGGATGTCCATCACCTTCTCGTTCGCGCCGCCGTGCAGCGGGCCCTTTAGCGCACCGATGGCGCCGGTCACGCCGCTGTGCAGATCGGAGAGCGTGGACACGATGACCCGCGCCGCGAACGTGCTCGCGTTGAACTCGTGCTCGGCGTACAGGATCAGCGAAACGTCGAGCGCCTTCACTTCTGCCGGTGCCGCTTCCGCCCCGCGGAGCATGTAAAGGAAGTTCGCCGCGGTGCCCAAATCCTGGCGCGCCGGGAGCGCGGGCAACCCCTTCGCGATGCGGTAATGGTCCGCAATGGCGACCGGGATCTGGGCGAGCAACCGCTCCGACTTCCGCAGGTTGGCGACGTGTGAGTTGTCGGCCGCGTCCTGGTCGAAGTGTCCCAGCGCGCTGACCGCGGTGCGCAGCGCGTCGAGCGGCGCGGTCCAGTTGGGCAGCGCCGCGAACAGCTCTTTCACCGCTGGCGGGAGCCGCCGCGCCGCGGCCACACCGGTTTGGAACTCGTGCAGGCGCGCGGCGCCCGGCAACTCGCCGTGCAGCAGGAGAAACGCGACCTCGTCGAACGAGCAGTGCTCCGCGAGGTCGCCGACCGCGTACCCGCGGTAGCTGAGGCCGGTTTCGACGGTCGAAACGGCGGTTTCGCCCGCGATCACGCCCTCAAGGCCGGGAGAATAGACCGGTGTGGTCATGGAAAGAGTTCTCAGTGGTGCGTGCGAGTAATGAGCCGTTCCCAGGGCGAAGACGTAGAGGTGACCGAGTGCCCCGTTGGGGCGAGCACCGAGCGGGTGCCCTCACACCATCTTCGCGGTCGTGGGCGGCCACAGCAGAGCGTAAACGGTGTTCGCCAGCATCGCGAGTAGGAAGTCGATCACGAGGATGGCGACGAACGCGACGACGAACGCTTCGGTCGCGGCCCGGCCCACGCCCGCGGCCCCCGCTTTGCTGTTGAACCCACGGTGACAGGCGATCAGCGACAACACCCCGCCGAACACGAACGCTTTCATCAGCCCGACCGCCACGTCCCAGAGTTTCACGAACTCGCGGGTGTGGCGCCAGTAGTGGTGGCTGTCGATGTTGTACACGTGCAGGCAGATCAGTGAACTGCCGAAAAGGCCCATCACGTCGGCCAGCACCGTGAGGAGCGGCAACAACAGGAAGCACGCGAGCACCCGCGGACCGGCGAGGTACTTGACCGGGTCCACGCCCAGACACGCGAGCGCGTCGAGTTGTTCGGTGACGCGCATGGTTGCCAGTTCGGCCGACATCGCGGACCCGACCCGGCCGGCGAGCATCACCGCCGCGAGCACCGGCCCGAGTTCCCGTACCACGGAGATGTGGATCACCGCGCCGAGCGACGTTTCCAGGCCGATCGTGTGGAACTGCCCGTAGGCCTGGACCGCCAGCACCATCCCGATGAACATTCCGGTGATGGCGATCACCCCGACGCTGTTGCTCCCCACTTCAACGGCGACGCGCAGGAACTCGCGCCCGCCGAACGCGCGGCCGAGGATGCCCGCGACGGCCCGGAGCGTGAACAGTCCCCAGTCGCCGAAGGCGACGGTAGCGCCGGTGGCCCATTCGGCCCAGGCGAATAGTCGAGTTTTTAGAAGG
>DASWYH010000856.1:0-2548 GCA_036405095.1 Gemmata sp.
GGCGCTGCCGCTGGGCGGGTACTGCGACGTGACCACCCGGGGCGGCCCGGAGCGGCTGCTCCCCAGCCAGTTCGCACTGGACCCGGACGAGTTCGTCCGCCGGTTCGCCGCGCACGAGCTGCTCTACTTCAAACGAGAGGAGCCGCACGCGGCGGTGCGCCCCGAGCGCGTGATCGTGCTCGACCAGGGCGCCCGGACGTGGGGCAGCGTCCGGCTCGCCCTGGCCGCCGCCGCGCTCGCGCTACTCAAGGTGGACCCGAAGCGGTGCGGCCGGGCGCAACTGTTCGCCACCTCCGCCGGGGGCGCGGTCCCCCTGTCCGACCCGGACCCGGACCCGGTCGCGGACCGACTAGAAGCGAGCGACCTGACCCCGCACCCTGCGGAGTGCCTCGCGACGGCCCTCGGCTCGGGGACCGGCGCCCCGCGCGACATCGTGGTGCTCACGCACCCGCGGACCCTGGGCGAACCGGAGGTCGTGAAGGTCGCCGGGGGGCACGTTCCCGGCGACCGCGTGTTCGCGGTCACCGTGGACGACTCGGGCCGCGCGCAGCTCGTGCAGTGGGGCGCCGGCGGGGCCGTCGCGGTGCGGACGTTCCGGGTCGATCTCCAGGCCGCCGAGGCCGCGCGCCCGGAGGGCGAAGGGCCGCCCGCGCCCGTCCCGGCGAACCGGTCCGCGGTCCCGTGGAGCGGGGACGTGGAGCCGGTGCCGTTCCCGTTCCGACCCGGGATCGTCAGCGAGCCGCACCACTTCGGGTTCGAGAGCGACAACGAGTGGCTCGCCGCCGCCGGTCGGGACGGCGTCCTTCACCGCCTCACCCTCGACGGCCAGCCGCCCGAGGTGCTCCCCCGCGCGTACCGCAACGGGGCCGTGCTGAAGCGGGTGGACGCGGTCCTGGGGGTCCGCGGCGGGGTCGTCGTGTGCGGGCGCATGGTCGTGACCGACGCGCCGACCGTGCCCGCGCCCGCGCCCCTGTCCGTGACGCTCCACACGACCGGCGGCCCGGCGCTCTCGGCCGGTACGTCCCCGCCCCCGGCCCGGGAACAGTTCGTCGCGGCCCACTACGACCACGCGACCCGGCACGTCACGCTCCACACGCTCGGCCCCATCGTGGACGCCTCGGCGCAGTGGTCCGCGCACCCGGACCTCCACTGCGTCGCGGTCCGCGCGAAGGGGAACTGGGGCTGTGCCCTCGACCTCGGCACGCGCGGCCGGTTCCCGCGGTCCGCGGACCTGGGGGCGGGGGGCTCGACGATCATCAGCCGCGCGTGCCTTGCCTGGGACCGGGCCGCGGCCGGGGCGCGCCCGCACGACCTGCCGATCCTGTCCGAGCTGCCGCCCAAAGACCGGGCCACCTGGAACGCGCCGTTCCTGCACCTCATGAAGCCGCACACGCTGTTTCTCCGATCGGATGCGAGCACGCCCCGTCAGTTCGCGCCCCGGCAAGAGGGGAAGCCGCTGCTCGCAGGGGCGGACCTGCGCCGCGCCCAGCTCGCGGGCGACACGCTGGCGCTGTCCTTCGCCGGCACCGGCGAGCCCAGGCTCTTGCTGCTCGGCGCCACCGAAGGTGCGGTCCTCGGCGCGGTGCCGCACCCGCTCCGCAACGCCTTCGGGCTGTCGGCCGACGGGCGGGTGCTCGCCCGGTGCGACACCAACCACGCCGTTGCCGTTTCACACGCGAACGCGCCCGCGCAGTCGCGCGCGACCGCCCCGCACGCCGCGCTCCACAACGGCCTGGGGATCGAACTCGACGCCGCGCCGTTCCGGCTCACGATCGCCGTCGGCGCCTACCAGCACACGTTCCGGATCGAAGACGGCGCGCTGGCGCACCGGTCGCGGTGGGAAGCAGCCCCGCGCACGGAGCCGCCCAAGGTGGTCGCCCGCCACGCCCCGACCGACTACGACCCGGTGCGGTTCCCGCTCACGGAAGCGGTGCCCGCCGGGCGGTGGGTCGTGGTCCTCGACCGGCTCGGGCAGGTGCTCCTGTACCGGGGCGACGGGCCGCTGGTCGCGGTGTTCCTGGTGCGCCGGGAGCGGGCCGCGGCGTGGTGCCCCGGGGGCACGTTCTGGGGCGACGCGCGGCTGATCGGCGGGCCGGCCACACCGGGCGCGGAGCAGAAGATCGGGCGGGCCATTACCGACGCGGAGGGCGACCGTGGAGATACCGTTCCGGCTGGTTCGGCGCGAAGCCCCGACCACCCCTGACGCGCACCTGCTGTTCGCGGACGGTGCCGGGGCGCTGGCCGCGGCGTGCGCGTCGTTCGGCGACCTCCCGGCCGTGTGCGCGGTCCCCGGCGGGTTCCTCCTGGTGCCCGTGGCCCCGGACCCGCGCCCGGTCCCGGGCGCCATCCGACTGCGCCGGCTCGCGGGCGACTTGTTCGTCCCCGCGGACGCGAACCTGGTCCCCGCGCTCTTCCCCGACGAGGCCCTGGCGCTCACCCGGGCCCGCGGACTGATCGTCCTCCCGGGGGGCACCGTTCTCGGGTTCGATCCGGCGCCGCTCCCGCTCGCCCGGTGGCTCGCCCCCGCGATCGTGCGCCGGGCCGAGTG
>DASWYH010000857.1:0-4706 GCA_036405095.1 Gemmata sp.
ATCCGAGCCCGAACTGCTGGACGAACTCGCCGCGGCCAAGGCCCGGCTCGCCGCGATTCAAATGGTTCGGGGGCAGACCAAGGCGGCCCTCATCGACTGCGAATTCGCGATGGAGACGCGCAAGAGGCTCTTCGAGGACGCGCGCACCGAGCCCGGCCTGTCGCTGGCCCAGAAGCGGGACCGCGAGCGCGCCTTCGGGGACAGCCTCGACGCGCTCACGGACCTCCAGCTCCGCACCGGCAACACCGCCGCCGCCGAGAAGACCGCGGAACGCGCGCTCGCGGTGCGCGAGTCCGTGTACAGGACCGCCCCCCTGCACCCCGACGTGCGGCGCGAGCTGGCCGCCGGGCACGCCCGGCTCGGTGAGGTGTGCTTCGACCGCTCGCTGATGACCCGCTCCGAGAAGCAGTACCAGCGGGCCGTCGACGTGCTCAAACCGCTCACGGTGGACGACAAGGAGAATGCCGGGGCGCGGGCCGACCTCGCGGCCATGTACGGCCAACTGGGGCAGGTGCAGCTCCGCACCGGCGAACTCGACAAGGCCGTGGAGAACGCCCGCGCCGGCCAGGTCGAGTGCGCGAAGCTGCTGGAGCGCGATTCCGGTTCGGCCAAGGCGAAGCGCGACCTCGCGCTCGCGCACGAGCGGTACGGGGACGCGCTCCTGGCCCGCGCCCGCGGCCTGCGCGGGCTCAACGTCGCCGCCGCCAAACAGGGGCTGGCGGAGTACACGGCCGGGTTCAAGTTGCTCCAGGAACTCAAGACCCTCGACAGCGGGAGCGCGACCGCGGGCACCGAACTCGCGCGCGGGTTCGAGCGGGTCGGCGACGCCAAGCTCGCCACCCGGGACGTGGCCGGGGCGGTGCGGGCGTTCGAGGCGAGCGAGAAGCTGCACCGCGCCGCCGTGGAGCGCGACCCGGACTCGGCCCGAGCGGTCCGCGACCTCGCGGTCGGGCTGCACAAACAGGCCGCCGCGACCGCCGCCGCGGGCAAGCCCGCGACCGCCAACCGGCTCTCGTCCGAGGCCACCAGGCTGCTCGTCGGGCTGACCGAGAAGAACGGCGCGAGCGGTCAGGCCCGGCGCGACCTCGCGGTCGCCTACGGGAACTGGGGGCAGGTGCTCGCGGGCGCCGGCCGGCCGACCGGCGCGCTGCTCGTGTGGCAGGCGTCCCTCGACCGGTTCCAGGGCCTCGCCCGGGAAGACAAGGGAAACAAGCAGGCCCAGGAGGAAGTGGCCGAGGCATGGGAGCGGCTCGCGGCGTACTACACCGCTCTGAACAACGCCGAGCGCGCGCTGGCGTCCGCGCGGGAGGCCGCGCGGGTGTGGGAGAAGCTGTGGGAGGACCCCGCCGGGCGCACCCGGGCCGGGCAGCGGCGGCTCGTGCTCGCGCACCTCCGCGTCGGCGACCTGTACACCGAGATCGAGCAGTTCCCGTCCGCGGAGAAGTCGTACACGGACGCGATCCGGGAAGTGGAGCAGATGAAGGACGACCCACTGCTCGGGCCGGTGTGCGACCTCGCGAACGAGAAGCTGCTCTTCCTCGCCGCGGTGCGCACGGGGCTGAACAACCCGCAGAACCTACGGGACAAGCGGTTCGCCGGGGTGCAGGTGGCGGCCCTCCGGACGATCGCGTCCATTGAGGCCCGTGCGGGACACGCGCCCGACGCGGCCAGCGCCGCCGACGAACTGGCGCGGGTCGCGGAGCTGCCCGACGATCTGTTCGTGGTAGCGCGCACATATGCGGCGTGTGCCGCGTCCGAGGACTCGGGCGACCCGGCGCGCGTCCTCTACGCGGGGCGCGCGGTCGCCGCGCTGGAGGTCGCCATTGAGAAGGGGTTCATTAATGCGGACGCGCTGACCACCGCGGAGTGGGCCGAGGTTCACGCCCGTGCCCCCAAGGCGCTCGACGCGGCAAAGGCCGAACTCCTGAAGCGCCGGGGCACCGAGTAGGAGGGCGGGGGGCGCTGCCGCCCAGACACAAACACGCAACGGCCCCGCACCGGGGCCAAATTTTTGCGGAACCGGCTTGCGAACATCCCGCTGGGGCGGTATCCCGCGCGGCATGAGGACGCCAAGTCACGCGACCCGCGCCGCCTTCCGCCGAGCGGCGTGCGCGTCCGTCGTGCTCCACGCCGGGGCGGCCGCGGTGCTGTTCGTCCTCGTGCGCCCGGACGAGGTGAAAACGCGCGAGCCGTCCATCGACCCGCGCGCCCCGCACGTTCAGATGTGCCTCGTCGAAACCGTGGCCGAGATCGAGATCCGGGCCGAACCGCCGGCGCCGGCACCCACAAACACGAGCGCCCCCCAAACCCCTCAGCCCCCGCAGCCCGAGCCGCCGGGAACCGCGCCGCCCGCTGCGCGCGGCCCGTTCGTCGCACCACGACCGCGGACGCTCCCGCCCGAAGTTCTCGCCGTTCTCCACAAACCGGGGGCGCCCCTCGCCCCCGTAACACCAACCGATCCCAACGTGCAACCGGCGGGCCACTCCGGAGCGCCGAAGGGACCGAGCGCGGGTTCCGCGATGCACGGCGCGCTGAAGCCCGAGCAGACGGTGGTGTACGTCCTCGATGCGTCCGGGAGCATGGGCGCGGGCGGGAAGTTCGACGTGGCGCGGGCCGCGCTGGCGGCCACTCTGGCACAACAGCCCCGAACCGTGCGGTTCCAGGTGGTGGTGTACGACGGGGCGGCTCGCCCGCTCGTGCCCGGCGGTGCCCGCCCCGCGACGAGCGAGAACACCGGCGCCGTGATGGCGAAATTGGCTGCCGTTGCGCCCCGGGGGAAGAGCAACCACCTCGTCGCGCTCCGGGCCGCGCTCGACCTGCGGCCCGATGTGGTCGTGTGGCTCACCGACGCCGACGATCTCACCGCCGCGGTCCTCCGGCCCGTTCTGAAGTCGGCGGCCCGCCCCGTTTCGGTGTGTGTGGGACTCGTCACCGCGGCGGGCGTACAACAGCCACGCGAACTGAAGTAACGGAGCCCCACCGATGCCGAACGCTCTCCCCACGTGGCCGCGCCCCGATTTCAGCCCCGGCGGCGGGGACGCGCTGCTGTTCTTCGTCGTTTTCGGTGATTTCGACCTGACCAGGCCGTTCAGCGTGTCGAAGTACCGCTCGCGCGGGCCGGGCGACTGGCTCGAAGTGACCCGGTTCGAGCGCGCCACGGCCCCCGAAGTGTTCGCGGATTATCAGTCCGGGACGCTGTGGGGCGAACTGGCCCGCGACGCCCCGGTGACGGCCGCCGACGCGCTCCGGGCGCCGCAGGCGGTCGCGGTCCGCGCCGAGGTGACCGACCCGGACTCGCTCGACTACTTCCGCGACGCGGTCGGCGTGCTCACGTGGCTCCTCGATTGCGGCGGGGCGTCGGTGTACGACCCGCAGCGGCTCTGGCTGTGGTCGCCGGACGAGTGGAGGGAAGAGGTCTTCGCCCCGGCCGAACCGCAACCCCTCGCGCACACGGTGATCCTGCTTTCGGAAGAGGAAGACCCGACGAAGACGTGGCTCCACACGCGCGGGCTGCGGCAGTACGGGCGCCCGGACCTCAGCGTTCACAACGTCGGCCCCGAACACGTGGACGTGATCGCGGAGATGCTGGAGCGGTTCACGGTGTACCAGGCCTGGGGCGGCGTGGTCAGCGAGGGCGAAAAGGTGAAGATGCCGTCGCTCCCCGCGGGCGGCGTGTGCCACCGGCGCGGGAGCCTGGACGACCCGGATTTCAACAACGTTCACGTCGAAATCGCGTGGGACAACGGGGCGGTCGCGCGGTGACGTTCCGAGCGGCCCCGGGGCCGTTCCGTTATTCACCTCGGCCGTGCCGATGCCACCCGGACTCACGCACGGAGCGCCCCCGTTGGCGGCCAACTGGGGTTCCCTTCGGGGGCACTCTCCCGCGATACTGGCACCAAGTCGTTTCAAGCCGTTCGCGGTCCCGAAGCCCCACTTGAAACGACGGGCCACCGCGCGCCGCGCTTCCGACTCGTTTTGCTTCGCCCCGAAGTCACACTTATGGCCAGGATCCGTCAACTACCGCCCGATGTGGTCAACAAGATCGCGGCCGGCGAAGTGATCGAGCGCCCCGCGAGCGTCGTCAAGGAGCTGCTCGAAAACTCCATCGACGCGGGCGCCACCCGCATCGACATCGACCTCGACGCCGGCGGCACCGAACTGATCCGCATCGTGGACGACGGGTGCGGCATCGAGCCGGACGATCTCGTGCTCGCGTTCTCGCAGCACGCCACCAGCAAGCTCGAAACGGCCGACGACCTGTTCCGCATCGGGACGATGGGGTTCCGCGGCGAGGCCCTGGCGTCGATCTCGGGCATCGGGCAGATCACCTTGCAGTCGCGCACGCACACCGCGGCGAGCGGGTGCGAGGTGAAGTGCGAGGGGGGCGCGATCTCCGACCCGCGCCCGTGGAACGGCGCGCCGGGCACGCGCATGGAGGTGCGGCACCTGTTCTACAACGTGCCCGTGCGCAAGAAGTTCCTGAAAAGTGTGGCCACCGAACTCGGGCACGTGTGCGAAACCGTCACCCGCCTCGCGCTCGCCCACCCGACCCTGCACCTCACCCTGCGGCACAACGGCCGGCTCGTGTACGACATCCCGGGCAGCGCCGGGCTGCTCGACCGGATCGCCCTGTTCTTCACCGGCGAGGTGCGCGACGCGCTCTACGAACTCGACTCCGGCGACGGCCCGATGCGGCTCCGCGGGTT
>DASWYH010000858.1:0-21872 GCA_036405095.1 Gemmata sp.
GCGCGCGCGATCGACGCCGCCCTCGACCGCGAGTACGCGGCCGTTTTCCGCGCGCACACGTTCCTGGGGCCGTCCGATCAGGTCGAGTGGGTCCGGCGGGTTCTCGCCCGGGCCGACATCCGCACGGCCCTCCACCTCGACTGAACATTTCTTTCCCGCTGTTGTCACAGTCGGCCTCCCGCCGTGTCTACGGGGCAGGAGGTCGAACCATGTCCAAACTGCAAGGCAAAGTGGCTCTGGTGACCGGAGCGTCGAAGGGGATCGGGGCCGGGATCGCCCGGGAACTGGCCGCGGGCGGGGCGGCCGTGGTTGTGAACTACGCCAACGACCGGAACGGCGCGGAAGCGGTCGTCGGCGAGATCGGGGCAACCGGTGGCCGGGCCGTCGCGGCTCAGGCCGACGTGTCGAAGCCGGCTGATGTCGCCCGGCTACTGGCCGAAACCCGCCGGGCGCTCGGCCGGCTCGATGTGCTCGTGAACAACGCCGGGGTGTACTCCGCCACGCCCCTGGAGACGGTCACCGAGGACGAGTTCCGCCGGGAGTTCGACACGAACGTGCTCGGCCCGCTCCTCGTGATCCGAGACGCGCTCGGGCACTTCGGGGCGAACGGCGGCAGCGTCGTCAACATCGGCTCCGGCGCTTCCCGGATGTGCCCGCCCGGTTATTCGATCTACGCGGCCAGCAAGAGCGCCCTGGACGCCATCACCGGCGTGCTGGCCCGGGAACTGGCCCCCCGGAAGATCCGCGTCAACTCGGTGAACCCGGGCGCCACGCTGAGCGAGGGCACACGGGCGGCCGGGCTTTACGGCACCGGCAGCGAGTTCGAAAAGCAACTGGTCGCCATGACCCCGCTGGGCCGCGTCGGCACCCCCGAGGACATCGCCAAGATCGTGGCGTTCCTCGCGTCCGACGATTCCGGCTGGCTAACGGGCGAGGTCATCCTCGCTTCCGGGGGGCTGCGTTGATTCGCTTCAACCAATCACGAGGGGAACAGATGAACCGGTTCGTACTGAGTATGGTGTGCGGGGCCGTCGCGGGCTCGGCCCTTGCCGACCCAAAAGCGGAAGAGGTCAAGAAGGCCGCGGTCGCGAAAGCGTTGGAGGCGTTCACCGGCCCCTGGGAGATCCTCGCCGTGACGCCGGATGGGGCGGCGAAGGGCGCCCGCCGGCTGGTGTTCAAGACGGACGGCACCTACGCGGCGCTGGACACGGACGGGAAGGAATTGTGGGCGGGCACGTTCGAGATCGACCCGACCGCCACCCCGAAGGTGTGGGACCACCGGGCGCATGACGCGAAGAAAACGGGCACGGACGTGCTCGGCATCTACGATCTCGATGGCGACAAACTGAAGGTGGCCTGCGTGGTCGGAGCGTGGAAGGGCAAGGAGTGGGTCGGCAAGCCGCGCCCGAAGGCGATCGACCCGAAAGGAGCAGATGTGGTGATCGAGCTCAAGCGCACGAAGGTCGGGAAGTGACAATACGGTCTGACCTTTGAGTTGCACGTCCACGTCAGCCCCACGGGCAAAAGCGCGGCGATGGCACCAGTGTGACAGAGCCACCGACACAACGGCCGACGTGCCGGATGAGCGCAGCCTGTTCAACTTCTGGTGGCGCGGCCAGGGATTGAACACGGAACGTGCCGCTGCCGCCCGCCGCCTGCTGATCCGCGCGCCCTCTCCGATGGGCACGGGGTGTGCTCCCCGTTGTCCAGCCGATCACCCCACGGTCCCGTTCCGGTGTTTCGCGGCGGGCGTGTTCGCCTTGGTTGTAACGGCGGGGCCGGGTGGCGCCCCGCCCCCCTGGCGGAATGTTCCCGCGATGGCACCCGGGTGGACGCACCGTGGGAGCCAATCGGCCCGTACCCGACCGCACCACCCGAGGGCCGACCCGTGTCCCGCTCCTTCGACCTCGTCGTCATCGGTGCCGGCCCCGCCGGCGAGGCCGCCGCCGTGACCGCCGCCCGGCGCGGCAAGCGGGTGGCCGTCGTCGAGAAGGCCCCGTTCGTCGGCGGGGCCGCGGTCAACACCGGAACCCTCCCGAGTAAGACCCTTCGCGAGACCGCCCTGGCCCTGTCGGGGCTCCGCAGCCGCGACCTGCACGGGGTCGACCTGTCCCTCCGCCGCGACGCCACCGTTGACGACGTGCTCCGACACGAGCGGACGGTCAAGGTGGCCCACCGCGATCACATCCGCGGACTGCTCGACCGGTACGGGGTGGAGGTGGTCCACGGCACGGCCCGGTTCGGCGGCCCGCACACCGTCCGGGTCGAGGGCGCGAACGACCTGCAAGCCGATAAGGTGGTGATCGCTATTGGCTCGGCCCCGGTTCGCCCGCCCGGGTTCCCGTTCGAGCACGATCGCGTCCACGACTCCGACGAGATCCTCGACCTGCACCGCATGCCCCGGTCGCTCGCCGTCATCGGGGCCGGGGTGATCGGCAGCGAGTACGCCTGCATGTTCGCCGCCCTCGGGGTCGAGACCCACCTGATCGACGGGCGGAACAGGCTGCTGCCGTTCCTCGATGCCGACCTGTCCGCCGCCCTCGAAGCGGCCATGCGGCGGCTCGGGGTGAAGTTCGTCTGGGGCGAGAGCGTCGGCTCCTGCGACGCCCCAGGCGCCGGCGACGTGCGGCTGGGGCTGTCCTCGGGGCGCGAACTCGCCGCCGACCACGTCCTGATCTGCGCCGGCCGGGCCAGCCGGGCCGCCGAGCTGGACCCGGGGGCCGCCGGGGTCACCGTCGGCCGCAAGGGGCGGCTGGAGGTGAACGAGCACTTCCAAACAGCCGTGCCCCACATCTACGCGGTCGGCGACGTGATCGGGTTCCCGGCGCTCGCCTCCACCAGCGCCGAGCAGGGGCGGGCGGCGGCGAGCCACGCGTTCGGCAGCCCCGCCGGGCCGATCGCCCGCGTCCTGCCGACCGGCATCTACACCATCCCCGAGGTGAGCGCCGCCGGCGAGACGGAAGAAGCTCTCAAGGCCGCCGGGGTGGAGTACGTGGTCGGTCGGGCGGGATACTCCGAGGTTGCGCGGGGCAAGATCGTCGGCGACGAGGTGGGGTTCCTCAAACTGCTGTTCCGCAAGCCCGACCTCAAGCTGCTCGGGGTCCACGTCATGGGCGAGGTCGCGTCCGAGGTGGTCCACATTGGGGTCATGGCGCTCATGGTCGGGGCCGGGGCGGACCTGCTGCTCGATACCTGCTTCAACCACCCGACTCTCGGCGAGTTGTACAAGTTGGCCGCTCACGACGCCGTACTCCGCGGGCGGGGGCGCGGGTGAACGGGCACAGGTGGGCGAGCACAGGTGGGCGAGTTTTCGTTCATTCTGACCGGGCGGGAATCGCCCCGGGACCGGTGTGCCGGTGGGCGAGCCCGATCGGGTTGGGACGATCCGGTCCCCGCCCTCGGCCCCGCCGGCGGGCACAATTGGGGCCGCGGAGAAACGAACCGGCCGGTGCAAAAGCCACTGACGGGAGGACATCATGGTGATCGTGCTGATGGGCGTATCGGGGTCGGGGAAGACGACGGTCGGGGAGAAGTTGGCCGCCGAACTGGGGTGGCGGTTCGTCGAAGGCGACGACTACCACCCGCCCGCGAACGTGGAGAAGATGGCGGGCGGCACCCCGCTGACCGACGCCGATCGGGGGCCGTGGCTGACGGCCCTGCGGCGGCGGATCGGCACCGCGTGCGCGGGTGACGAGAACCTGGTGGTGGCCTGCTCGGCACTCAAGGACGAGTACCGGGAGTACCTGGAACGGGACGACCCGGCGTGCGTCCGGTACGTGTACCTACACGGTTCGGAGGAACTCATCCGCGAGCGCCTGGAGGCCCGCAACGGGCACTTCATGGACCCGGGGCTGCTCCACAGCCAGTTCGCCGCGCTGGAGCCGCCCGAGGGCGAGGTGGTAACGGACGCCGCCCCGCCCCCGACCGTAATCGCGGCCGACATCCGCCGCCAACTCGGCCTGTAATCAGCTCGGCTGGCCACTGGCCGACGTACCCCCCTTTCGGTCGTCCAATCGCTCGAATGTCGAGGCCAGGAGCCGGTCCATTTTCTCGACCGACTCGCTCACAGCCTCGTCCGGGGAGGCGGCCTCACTCGTGACTGCGACCGGTTGCCGCCCGGCTGGGCGGGCCTCAAGCGCGCACCGGCAGTCGGTCCCGCCTTTCGGCCCGTTCACGTCGCTCAGGTAGACCGCGACCCGCGTGAGGCGCTCCCGGTGCCGGGACAGCCCGGTCTCGACTTCGGCGGTTACGCTCCCAACGTCCACCGTGGTGCGGGTATCGGTGCTGACTTCGATGTGCATGGCGATCGTCCCCGGGTTAAGCGCGAGTGAATGCGACACAACGAATTGTGAGCTAACGAGCGAAAGGCGTGCCGGAAGGGGCGCGAGAGCGGATGATGGTACGGTTTGCACCGAAGGGAAATGTCGGGGGCGTACCCGTGTCGCGTGCCAGGCGGGCGCTCCCGTCACGCCCCTTGTGTCCGGTGCTTCGCCCGCCGGTTATTTACGCGCGGTCGGTGCGCCTTACGGTCGGGATGGCGGGTCGCCAGCGGGACGTGACCCGCATTGGATCCCATCGTTGTCGAGCCCCGGTTCAGTCGCCAGTCGGGGCACGAACGCCCCTCCCCTCCCCCGAACACAGGAGGCAACCGGACCGCGAGAGGGGGCGGAAAAGTACACGCACGAGCGCGCGGTCACACGCCCGGGCTCGGGTCCGCCGGCGCCGGGAACCGGTCCCGGAACCACGCTTCCCAGAGCGGCGCCTCCCGGGCCACGGTCCCGGCGGCCTGGTCACCGTAAAGGTAGAAGCACAGCGCAACCATGCTCGAGCCGCTACAGTTAAAAGCCCCGAGAGCGGCGACCCCAGGCCCCGGCTTATCGACCCGCAACAGCGCATCGTATGGCCCCCGGGAAACGTACTCGGCCACGCCACCGAGCGCCGGGACACCCGCGGGCGCGGTCCGGTTCTGCCCGACGGCCACACCGCCCAGCCCCACCGCCGCCGTCAGCAGTTCCCACGCCTCCGCTTCCGGAGCGGCCACCGGGGCCACCCACTTCATCACCGCCCCCCGCTGCCCGCGGAAGTGCGTGAGGTAGAGCTGGAGGGTGCGCAAGAACGCGGGCCAGCCGGACTCGACGGCTTCCAACTGGTTGTCCCAATCGTCCGTACTGGCGAACAGGCTCTGGACGATACGGACGACGCAGGCGCCCCCGGCGCGCGCTTCCACGTGCCACTCGTTCGCGATCGCCGGCGAGCCGGGCACCCAGCCCTCGGCCTGGGTCGCCCACTTCTGCGGCGGCTCCCATGTCGTCACGGTCGAAGTGGACTCCAGGCCCGGGCCGAAGTCCAACTTCACCGCAACCGGCTCCCCGTCGCGCTCCTCGAACTGGGCCGGCACGAACCAGGACGAGAGCCCCGGCCCCGTGGCGATGGCGTGCCAGACCTCCTCCGGCGTGCCGGGGACCTCGACTTCGACCTGGACCGACCGGCGCCCGGAGGCTTCTTTCTTCACACTCATGACGGCTCCTTGGGATCGGGTTGCTGGGGCAGCGGGTGCGCCACGAGCACCAGACGGTGCGGGCGCCCGCCGGGGGCGGATGCGTCGTGGTACTTCGCAACGAGCTTCGTAACAGCCTCGGCCAGTTCGGCGCTGAACGCGGCCCGGTCGGCCGCCGAGCGGAAGCGGACCTCGGTGTCCACCGCCAGCGTCGCGAGCCGCTTGCCCGCCTCTGTCGCGCGCCGAACGAGGTCCCCCACCTCGCCAACGATCCGGGCGCCCAGGGCGATGAGGTAGCCCGCGGACAGCCGATCGGCTTCGCGGCCCGGATCGGCGGCGACCGGCCCCAGCGCCCCCGGCGAAACGACATACG
The DNA here is from genome assembly GCA_036405095.1 of Gemmata sp. GTDB lineage: Bacteria > Planctomycetota > Planctomycetia > Gemmatales > Gemmataceae > Gemmata. The sequence continues at coordinate 5,871 of DASWYH010000858.1, forward strand.
AAGCGGCCGTCGCCACGAGCAACCGCTCCGTCAGGCCGCCCCACTTGCGCTCCTCGGCCACCTGCACCAGTCCGTGCGCCTCCAGCGCGCGCAGGTGATAGTTGACCTTCTGTCGAGCCAACCCGACCCGCGTTGCCAACGTCGCCGCCGAAGCGGGCGCGGACAATTCGGAAAGCAGTCGGCTCCGCACGGGGTCCAGGGCGACCGTAGCAGCGGCCGGATCGTCGATGACTTGGATGTCCAGCATGGTGCGATGGTAGCATTGGCAATTTTTATTGTCAAGCAACACCGGGAGGCACGTTCCGCCAGTTTCGGCACCGGAGAATCGCGGCGCCCCGGGCTCTCGGTGCCGCACGCTCTGCGGCACCGAGAACCCGGGGCTACACAGAGAACCGGGTGGCTCTTGACGGGGCGCGACCGGGCTATATAGTTTACTAGGAAACTAATTGGCCACAGGTGCCCTCATGCCGCCCGCCCCCAGTTCCCTTGACGCGCACTTGGGGTTCTGGCTCCGGTTCGTGTCCAACCACGTGTCCCACGCCTTTCAGTTGAAGGTCGAGGCGCACGGGGTGACCGTCGCCGAGTGGGTGGTGCTCCGTCAGCTCTTCGCTCTCGGGGAGGTGCCGCCGAGCCGGCTGGCGGACGAGATGGGCATGACCCGCGGCGGCGTGTCCAAGCTCGTCGAGCGGCTACGCGCCAAGAAGTTCGTGACACGTTCGGCCGGCGGGGCGGACAAGCGGTTCCAGTCCGTCGGGCTGACGGCCGCCGGTAAGGAGTTGGTGCCGGGGCTCGCGGCGCTGGCGGACCGGAACGACGCCGAGTTCTTCGGCCACCTGTCGGACGAGCATCGGAACGCGATCGCCGGCGTGCTCAAGGACATCGTGCGGCGTCACGGATTGAAGGACCTCCCGACCCACTAACCCGAGGAGATGACGATGGACCCAGTTGCCGTGATGAAGGAGTGCGGGGAGTTGTCCCTGCGAGGGAAGATCCCGTTCCCCGAGGTCGTCCGTCGGCTGCACGAGGCGAACGTCGAGCGGTATCACGTGGACCTGACACGGGACGAGACGACGTACTACCTGCCGTGCGGGGAGTCGTACGTGTTCGGCACGGGCGGCCCGCGGGGCCTCATCTCCGAACGATTCGACGGAGCCGCCGTGGAAGGAGCGGTGCGGACGATCCAGCGCGGGGAGATCGCCTTCCCCGACTTCCTCCGCCGCATCATGGGGGCCGGGTGCGTCGGGTACTTTACCCAGATCGCCGGGCGGCGGGTGCAGTACGTCGGCCGCACCGGGGACATGCACGTCGAACCCTTCCCGGCTGCGGAAGCGTGAGTGGGGGCCGCCCGCGCGGCGGCCCCCACTCACGAGCGCGTGCCAACAATAACGACAGGCCGCGCGGGGCACCCGCCGGGCTCCGGGACACAATAAAGTCAAAAATAGTCTTGGCAGGTGCCATCAGCGGGTGTAGTTTCACTCCACGTATAACCGTGGCGGCTTGATGACTTAGAACTACGCCGCCATTATGATCTTGGAGATGTCTGCCCATGACACTTCCGTGCTCCCCAACTCACATCGAAACGGTCGGCTCGACGGCTCCGATGCTCCCCCCCGGTCTCCGCCCGGGGGCTCACCGCGCGAGCGTATGAAACAGACCGGGCGGCCGCGCCCGCACCCCTCTCGTTTTGGTTCTCGAGCTCCGAACGCGAGACCCGATATGACTACCGTTCCCAGCCCGGCAGCGCCCCCGCCACCGCCCCCGCCCTTCGCGCCCGGCGACGAGGTCGGGGGGTACCATCTCGTCCGCCCGCTCAGCAAAGGCGGGTTCGGGCAAGTGTGGATCGGCCAGCACCGGTTGCTCCGCAACTATCGGGCGGTCAAGATCGTCCCCGGCGGCCGGCTGGCACACGTCGAACTCGAGGGGGTTCGCAACTACCAAAAGTTGACCGAGCCGGGGCTGCTCCCGATTTGGGAGTTCGGAGAGGTCCCCGGCCGCGGCTTCTACTACGTGATGCCCCTGGCCGACGACGCCAACGGGGCCCCGGCCCCTCAGTTCCAATCGGTCGGCGCGTACGAGGCGATGACCCTCGAAAAGTACCGGCAGATGCACCGCCCGCTGCCCATCGACCGCACCATCGCGGTTCTCTCGGACCTGTTGCCGGCGCTCCAGGCGGTCCACCAGCAGGGGTACGTTCACCGGGACATCAAGCCGGACAACGTCGTGCGGGTCGCCGGCACCTGGCGCCTGTGCGACGTGGGGCTGCTCGTGCGCCGGGACCGCTCGGCGCCCGCCGGCACGCGGCTGTTCATGGTCCCGGGAGCGGAGCCGGACCGGTCCACGGACCTGTACGCACTCGGGGTCACGGTTTACGTGCTCGCGTCCAACGACCCCGCCGGGACCGACCTCGCGGACTTCCTCGCCGGGCGCACGGAGCTCCCGGGCGCCGACGACCGCCGGTTCGGGCTGGCGGACCTGATCCGCAAGGCGTGCGCCCGCCCCCCGGCGGAGCGCTACCAGACGGCCGCCGAGGTGGCCGCCGCCCTGGAACCGCTGATCCGCCGCACGCTCGTCACGGTCGTCCTGGAAGAGGACTTCGCCTCGTTCGGCGAGGGGCGGCGGAACGAGTTGCTCGCGGGGCTCCGGGGGCACGGGTTCTGTGTCTGCACCCCGCCCCGGTTCGCGCCCGGCAGCGTGCGCGCCACCCTCGAGCTCCCGCCCGCCGACGCCCAGCGGCTCGAGGCGCTGGTTCAATCCGGGCGCTTCGGCCCGTTCCGCGCGAGCGGGGCCGAATGGGGGGCGCCGGCCCCGGGGTTCAAGTTCCGGTTGCTCGTGGGGTCCGCGTTCGCCCCGAGCGCGGACCTGAACGACCTCGAACGGGACCTCCTCGGGCCGTTCCGGGCGGAAGTCGCCCGGTCGCCCGGGCTCCGCATCGCAAAGGAACAGGTGCCCTCCTTTGTGCCCGCGCTCGGCCCGGTGTGGACCGGTGCCGTCGAGTGCGCCGTGGACAGCCGGGAGGGGCTCCGGGCCCTATGCCGGGCCCTGTGGATCGGCGTGCGGAACCTCCTCGGGCGCCGGGCCGAACCGTTCGAGTTGGCCGTCGAAACCGGCGCCGGGTGCGCGAAGCTGCGGTCCGAACAGTTGCGCGCGCTGGCCGACCGGCCGGGCCACGAGGCCGAAGGGATCGAGGCCCTGTTGACGGGCGCGGTCCCGGTGTTGAACCAACTCTCCTGACCCGCGGTTGAGGCTCCCCCCGATGTGCGTCGACATCTTCGCCCCCGGGCACCCGATCACCATCGAGTTCCTGCACGAGCGCCTGTACTTCGTGTCCGACCACGGCACCCTTCAGGCGTTCGAGTGCTGCGACGCCTACATCCACAACGACGAGCCCAACGGGAACAAGGCGATCGAGGTGCTCCGCATCCAGATCCCGCACGACATCGGCCTGAAGCCGGACGGCTCGTCGAAGATCTCGGTGAACGTGGTTTCGCCGTTCGCGACCGAGACGCGGTGGTACGGCACGTTCTCGCCGGACCCCGACGGGAGCGACGACGTGATCCACGACCCGGACATGGACGACACGACGCAGAAGTTCCAGGCGCGGCAGCTGGACGGCACGTTCGAGCAGCCCCCGGGCACCGGCTCCCGGAGCGACTACGCGCACTGCATGGAGCAACTCGGCTACCTGGTTCTGGACTTCCGGCTCGCGGTCCCGATCCCGCCGGGCCAGTGCGGCCTGCTGCGGCTGGAGGTGCGGCCGACCAAGTGGCCGGTGGTGACCCCGGTGCCCGAGGCGGCGCTGTTCGGGACCGCCAGCGCGTTCATGTCGCGGGTCACCATCAACAGCCCCAAGCTGCTCCGCGACGACCTGCGGGCCCGGCTCGTCGAGTTCAAGTACGACCACCTCAAGGCGCGGCTCGTCGGGGACGGGTGGCGCAAGCCGGGCACCCTGCTGCGGATCATCGACCACCGGGTGTCGCTCGTGTTCCCGAGCAGCGTGCGGCTCAGCCACCTCGTCACGTCGATGGTCCCGAAGCCCCTGTTCACCGTCGAGCCCCACTACATCCGCCCCGACAACGACCCGCACCCCCGCGCGCAGCCCGCGCCCCCCGCCCCGCTCCAGCGCAAACCGGGGTCGCGGTTCGTCCAGGGGTTCCGGGCCGGTTCGGACTGGAACGAGGACATCGACCTGGTCCGCACCATCGAGCGCATCGCCGAGTACATCGCGACGCTCCCGGACCAGCCCCAGCAGATCGGCAGCCTGACCGCGCCGGACTCGCACCACCCGCGGCCGATGATCGACCTGGTGAGCAAGTTCTCGGGCGGGCCGAAGCAGGAGCACCTGGGCACGCTGCTGCGGCTCATGGTCACACACGGGTTCCTGAAGGAGGTCACTTCGCCCCCCGCGGGCACGACGGCCTTCGGGCTGAAACCGGACGACATGCGCCTGTACCTGCCCGCCGAGAGCCCGGCGGACCGCAACGCCGCGGTCATCAAGTTGCGCACGGCCTACACGTTCCCGGAGGCGACCGACCTCACGAAGGACGAGCAGAAGTACCTCAAGACGTTTTGGGACCTGCACCCGTTCCAGATCTCGTTCACGGCCAACTGGGACGCGCCGAGCGAGGAGCAGCTCAAGGCCCGCCAGCGGCTCGCCCAGCTCGTGGGGAGCGAGCCCGAGCTGCACAACTTTTGTCACCCGGTCCTCAAACCGGTGCCCCGCCGCGCCGTGGTCGTGGTGTGCCCCGAGTGCAAGCACCCGAGCCTCAAAACGTACCCCGGGCTGAGGGACCTCGGCCTGCAGCTGAAACACGTCCTCTCGGTCCTCGGCCAGTTCGAGGTGACCCACGTGGACGACCCGAAGACGGACGACGAGATCCTCAACGCGGTGAGTCAAACGCTGCGCCAGTTCCGGTCGGCGGAGGGCGGGTTCCTGCTCTGGTTCCTGGGCCACGGCCAGCGCAACCTGGACGACCCGCCCGAACTCGAACTGTTCCACAACAACAGCGGCACGGAGGGGCTCCGGTGGACCTCGATCGTGAGCCGGCTCAACATCAACCCCAAGCTCCCGAAGGTGGTGGTCCTGAACTGCTGCGAGGCCGGGCTGGCCCGGAAGCGGTTGCCCCAGAACACCGGCCTCTGGACCGTCTGCGACGAAAACGCGGTGACCCCGGTGGCGACGGGCACGGGGGCCGAGAACTGCTTCACCCGGCACTTCTGTAACGCGCTCCTGGAGGGCCTCCCGGCCGACAAGGAGCGGGACCCGCTGCCCCTGCTCAGGGTGCTGACGGCGGCACAGGCGCAGCTCGACCCGCGGGCGCAGGCGCAGCTCGACCTGCCGGACACCAAAACTAACCTCGCCCCCTGGTGGAAGACCGAGGGACACGATCCAGCGGAGTTCCCCCAGTTCACGCACAACCTTTTTCGCTATGACGTTCTACCACCCGCACTGCGAACGCAGCTGCGCGAACAGGTCGTTCGCGGGATGCGCGGCGGCGGATGAAAGAGTCGCACACGTGCCATTCAAGAAACAATTCCGACCTTGTCTACAATAGGCGCACACAGTAGTTTAAACTACCATTGACGTGATCTAGGTCCGTGACCCGGAGCAGGCCGAGCCGGGGCACCCGGAGCGGGGCGCGTTCCCAACCGGCGCCCGGCGCGATAGGATGGCAACACGAGGAGAGACAGTATGAACGACGAGAAGGACGCGAAGAACGGGAAGCCCGCCACCGGGGCGGACAAGGCGCAACAAAACGGCACCGCCAAAACCGGCGACGAGGCCACCGAGGGGGAGTTTATTGGCCCCTGGTGGGATTCGATGCAGCGGGCCGCGCGTCATGCCCGGCTCCTGGCCGGTCGTGACGAGACGCCTTGAAAACCGGCCGGCAACGAGTTCGTCCAACCGGACCACCGAAGTGAAGTGGGTGGCTCAACCGGTCCCGCTCTCAACACGAGCGGTGAGCCGACGTGTCAATCTTTCGGCTCCGGTTTAGGAACCGGGGGCGTGCCCTCTCCCGTGCTGGGCGAACGCTGAGCCGACTCATCTTCCTGTCGCTCACTTTCCGAGGTCTCCCCCTCCGAGGGGGAGATGGGGTCGCCTTGTTTCAAAAGGCGGCAGTGGCGCATGGCCATCTGCCAGCTATCGGTCGATTGTTGGAAAGGCATTTGTAGACCCCACCTGGTTTCCTTGCGGGCGGGAATTTATCACGCCCCCGGGGTGAGAAAAAGGCGAACCATCCAGAGAATGGCGCCTGCGCCCCGAAGCCGTTTATTGCCCGTCTTTTCCGTCGCTCGTTCTCTAAATGAACACGCTTCGGCAAGGGTGGAATTCACACAACTCGCCCGAATAAACGGACGAGCCCGCGTTCCGTGAGTGGCAATTGAGCAAAACCTGTACCGGCCGCAGGGACACAGGTGCTCACACGCCCGAGCGTAAGACTACTTTCGTTGATATCGGAACGCATTTGCAGCGTAGATCACAATTTTTGCTGACACCATTTTGTTTTGTTCAGCCGCGAGGCCGTACAACCGGCCCGTGAAAAGGATTCGCAACGGTTAACCGTTCGGTTAACACCGGAGGCCCCCGCTGGTGCGGCCGAACGGGGATCGCGTCCTTGCACAACCGGGCACCAAGTGTTTCGTTCTTGACCGGGGCGTGGTTCAAAGAAAAATGGGCACCACTCCTCCCATGTCGGGGCAGGCCGGCCCGGTAAATCGCTCCTATGGGTGCCCCGCGGCTTTTGCGTGGCTTGGGTGTTTTGGCGACCGAACCGCCACACTGGTACAGGGAAGCGGCACTTCTGGCGGGAGTTAAGCCACGTGCCGGGGGGATGCGTTCGAGGGAGGCCCCCCCCGAGGCTCCGTCGGAGCTCAGCTCCCGCCTGAAACTTGTTCTACGCTTCTGACAGGTGGTCCCTGGCCGGAAGCGCGAAATGAAACGGTTGTTCCGTCCGGAAACGGTGTTCTTCCTCCTCACCTGGCTCGGCCTGATGGTGAGCTTCCGCGACCGCGGGTTCTACGACCCCGGCGCGCTCTGGCACGTCAAGGTCGGCGAGATCATCATCGACCGCGGCATCCCGCAAACCGACCCGTTCAGCTACACCTTCGAGGGCCGCCCCTGGGTGCCCCAGCAGTGGGGCGCGGAGGTGCTCATGGCCCTGGCCCACCGCGCCGGCGGACTCGACACCCTGCTCCTCGGGTTCGCGACCGGCGTGGCGGCGCTGTTCACGCTGATCTTCCGGCGCGCCGTTCAGGGCGGAATGGGGCCGCTCCTGGCCGGGTTGATCGTGGGCGGCGTGCTCCTCGTGGGCGCGTTCCACTTCTTCGTTCGGCCGCACATGTTCACACTCGCGTTCCTGGCGTGGACGATGATGTGCGTCATCGACTACGAGCGCGGCCGCTGCACCGCGTGGCGGCTCGCGGGGCTGATCCCGCTCTACGTTTTGTGGACGAACCTCCACGGCGGGGTGCTCGGCGGCACCATGACCCTCGGGCTCGCGGTCGGCGGGTGGGGGCTGGTGTTTCTGGCCCGGGCGCGCACGGCCCCGCCGGGCCGCGCGCCCTCCTCTTCGGAGAGGGGGGAATGGGTGTCGCCCATCACGAGCTGGCGCACCGCGCTCTTGCTCGTGGCGATTGTGGCGGCGTGCGGGCTGGCGCCGTTCATCAACCCGCACGGGATGGAGATGATCCGCATCTGGCAGCGCATTGTGGCCTCGAAGGTGCTGCCGCAGGTGGTGAACGAGCACATGCCGATGGACCCGGCGTCGGCGCTCGGGCTCGCGGTCATCGGGTTGGGCGCGGTCTACCTCGTGCTGCTCGCCGGGGCGCTCCCGAAGGCCCCGCGCGTGTCGTGGCTGATCCCGCTCGTGTGGTTCGCGCTCAGCTTCAAGGGTATCCGACAGGGGCCGCTATTTGCGGTGTGTGCGGGCGTCGCCATTGCGGACCTGTGGAAGCACACCGTTTGGCACCGGTTGCTTGTGAAGCACGGGGACGGTTCGACCGCGTGGGACGCCGACGACCGCGCCGAAGCCGGGCGCCGGTTCGTTCCGCCGTGGGCCGTGTGCCTCGTACCGGCGGTGCTGATCGGGTGCGTGTACAAGTTGCAGGTGCTGCGGGTCGAGGTGCCGGTGGTCGGTTCGGGCTGGGCGCAGCTCGACCCCAACTTCATCCCGTCTGACCTGACGCCGGAGGTGACCGCTTACGCGGCGAGCGTGCCCCCCGGGACACCGATCTTCAACGACGCGAACCTGGGCGGCTACCTGATCTACCACGCGCCGACGCTGAAGATCTTCATGGACGACCGGTGCGAGCTCTACGGCGACGACTGGATCCGGAACTACTCCGACACGCTCGGCCTGCCGCCGGACCAGCTCGGCCCGGTGTTCGAGGGGTGGGCGGAACGGTATCAGTTCGAGCGGGCGCTCGTGATGACCAGCCCGCCGGCGCAGGACAAGCCGCCGATCGAGCGGTACTTGCTGAGCGTACCGGGCCAGTGGCGCGAGGTCGCGCGCGGGAAGCGGGCCGTCATGTTCGAGCGGGTGCGGGAGGGCGGGGGCGGGGCACGGGGGCGAGAGTGAACGGAAGGCGGGCGCGAGTCACGGGAGCGAACCGCCCCCGTGGCTCTCCCTTTGGTTCTCACCTGCTCAGTCGGTGCCGCTGAGGGCGGAGACGGCTTCGGAGGCGCTGTCGTAGAGCGCCCAGTACATTTCGAGGTTGGTGATCCGCAGTAGCTCGCGGATGTTCGGGTTCACCCCGGCCAGCACCAGCTCGCTCCCGCGGCTCGCCAGCAGGTGGTGGCACCGCAGCAGGAAGGTGATGAACGCGGACCCGAAGTAGGTGACCGCCGACAGATCGACGATGATGTTGTTCGGCGGGTCTTCCTTGAGCGGCGCCAGCACCATTTCCGCGGCCGGTTGGAGCAGCGTTTCGGGCAGGTCTTCGACCTGCGGCGACGGCACGATTACCGCCACGTCCCCGTGGCGCTTCACCTGGAAGAACTCGTTGGTCAGGTTCGCGTCGGACGGCATTTCGGGAACCTTCGGGTGACGGGCGCCCGCGCGGCGCGCGGTCACAAGACAACTTAGTCGCAACCGGGTGTCGAATCAAGCGGCGCGCGATTTTGGGCCGCGGAGCGCCGCTCACGCAACCCGGCCGGTTCGATCTGAAGCGTCACGGAGTCCCCACCGTGGTGGACGATGGCGGCCCCCGGGCGCCGATAAAACCCCACACCGACCGCGTTGCTCGCGCTCGCGACCCAGGCAATGTGGGTGCAGTCGGCCGCCGCCGCCACCTCGGCGAGTTGAACCATCAGCCGGTGGCCGGCCCCTTGCCGCCGGCCGCCCGGGTAAACGTACCGGGCGTCCAGCCAGATGCTCGGGCGCCCCCAAAGAATGACGAGTAACGGAAATAGTACAGCGCGAACCCGCGCCGCCGGCGCCCGCAAACAGCGCGAAGGCAACCGGTCCCGGGCCGAACAGGTGCCAGCGGATCCGCTCCTCGTGGGTGCCAAGAGCCCCGCGAAAGGCCCCCAGTTCCCGGTCGAACGGGGCTTTCGCGAACGGCCGCGAGCACCTCGGCCACGTCCCCCGCTGTCGCCTCACGCACCACATCCGAAGGACCCCATCCGGGTCCGGGCGGCCCCTCTTGCGTTCGTGTTCGCGGCCCACGGCCGCGAACGGGCACCGTGCAACGGTAGCCGGACCGGGAGCCGAACTCAAGAATTCGGCCGCGCGCCCGATTGATATTGCGCGCATAAAACAACATTAAATTATATTAATTTACGAACAATAAAGCTTGTATCAACTAGGCCAGAGGATTCGGTCTATTTTACCGGTTTGCCGCTACGCGCGACACGGGCGCGGGGGTATACTCACCACAATTGACCCGGATCCAGCCGCCTAGAGTGGGCCGCCTGCCGAATGACGCCAGAGACGCAGGGCGCCTTTGGAGGTGCCGGGGGCGCTCCGCACTCTTACCCACCGTGGATCACCGGCCACTACTCGAATCTGGAAACGCCCGGGAGCCGCGCATGGCCGAACAGGTTCCGTTCAGTGACGTGTCGCTCGCCACCAACCCCGAGCCGCGGTGCCCGTGCGTGCTCCTCATCGACACGTCCGGCTCGATGGCCGAGGTGGTCAGCGGCACCGGCCGCGACCTCGGGCACACGACCCAGCTCGACGGGCAGAACTACCGCGTCGTCTCCGGCGGCACCACCCGCATCGACCTCGTCAACGAGGGGCTCCGCGCCTATCAGGCGGACGTGACCGGCGACCCGCTCGCCGCCCAGCGGGTCGAGGTGTCGGTGATCACGTTCGGCGGCGCGGTGCAAACCGTTTCCCCGTTCGTGACCGCCGCACAGTTCGTGCCCCCGACCCTCACCGCCAACGGCGAGACCCCGATGGGCGAAGCGGTCCTGGCCGCCATCGACGCGGTCACCGAGCGGAAGCGCCAGTACAAGCAGAACGGGCTCCACTTCTACCGCCCGTGGATCTTCTTCATCACCGACGGCGCCCCCACCGACGCGTGGCAGGCCGCGGCGGACCGCGTCCGCGAGGGCGAGGCCAAGAAGCAGTTCGCGTTCTTCGCGGTCGGCGTGGAGGGCGCGAACTTCGGCGTCCTGGAGAAGCTCTCGGTGCGGCAGCCCCTCCACCTCAAGGGGTACAGCTTCAAGGAAATGTTCCTGTGGCTGTCGCAGTCCCAGCGGAGCGTGTCGCACTCGAACCCGGGGCAGGAAGATCAGGTGAAGCTCGGCTCCCCGGCCGGGTGGGCCGCGCTGTGATACAGGGTCCGGTTGGTTGTGTCTGTTTTGTCTTTGGTTTTGTGGCCCAGACATTCCTGTCTGCGCAGCCTTCGGTTGCCGCACAGACGTTCCTATCTGAGTCACAAGAAATAGACACGACCTACCGGACCGTGTACGAGGACCGCTGCGGGTTGTACCCGAAAGATAAACCGACCAGATCCAGAATGGGGCAAAGGTAACCGTGAGCTGGGAGACCCTCGGCGAGAGCGTTGCGGGCACCTCGCACCTGGCACGGGACACCCCCTGTCAGGACGCGTTCCGGGTCCGCACGTACGGCCCGGCGGGGGACTGGCTCCTGGTCGCGGTCGCCGACGGGGCGGGCAGCGCGCTTCACGCGGAGGTCGGCGCGGACCTCGCGTGCGACGAGTTCGTCCGGCTCGTCGCACGCGCCGACCCCGGCGCCTTCGGCACCCGGGACGAAATCGTCGGGCTGTTCACGGGCGCCCGCGCGGCCCTCGCCGACCGCGCCGGGGCGCTCGGGGTGCGCCCGCGGGAGCTGGCCTGTACCGCGCTGGTGGCGCTGATCGGCCCCGAGTCGGCCGCGTTCGCGCAGGTCGGCGACGGGGCGCTCGTGTTCAGCACCGAGCACGGGGCCGGCTACCAGGTGATGTTCTGGCCCGACCTCGCGGAGTACGCGAACGTCACCGATTTCCTCACCGACGCGCGGTTCGAAACCGCGCTCCGGGTGGAGTTCGTGGCCGAGCCGGTGCTCGAACTGGCCGTGCTCACCGACGGGTTGCAGCGCCTCGCGCTGGACTTCGCCACCCGCACCCCGCACCCCGCGTTCTTCGCCCCGCTGTTCCGCCAGCTCCGGAGCGGGACCGACACCGAAGCCCTGTACGAGCCGTTCCGCCAGTTCCTGAACTCCCCCCGCGTCAACGAGCGCACCGACGACGACAAGACGCTCGTGCTCGCGGCCCGCCGCTCATGACGCCACCGCCGCTGATCGACGCCCAGGGGCGCCCGTTCCCGCTCGGCACGCACCTTGCGTCGGGCGGCGAGGGCGCCGTGTTCACCCTCCCCGCCGACCCGGCCCAGCTCGCCAAGGTGTACCTCACACCGGGCGACGCGCCGCGCGCCGAGAAACTCGCCGCGATGGTGGCGCTCGCCACTCCGAGCCTCCGGACGATGACCGCGTGGCCCACGGCGCTGCTGTTCGACGCGCGGACCCGGGCCGTCGCCGGGTTCGTCATGCCGCGGGTGCCCGAGGCGCAGCCGGTCCAGCAGTTGTACAACCCGGTGATGCGGCTCAAAGCGTTCCCCCGCGCCGGGTGGACGTTCCAGGTGCGGGCCGCGCACAACCTCGCGGCGGCGTTCGACGAGGTCCACCGGGCCGGGTGCCTGGTGTGCGACGTGAACCAGAGCAACGCGCTGGTGCGGGCCGACGCGCGGGTCGGGCTGATCGACTGCGACTCGTTCCAGGTGCGCGCGAACGGCAAAGTGTACCTGTGCGATGTGGGCACACCGCACTACACGCCGCCGGAGTTGCAGGGCCGGCACCTGCGCGGGCTGGAGCGCACCGCGAACCACGACCGGTTCGGGCTGGCGGTGCTCATCTACCAGCTCCTGTTCGTGGGCCGGCACCCCTACGCCGGGGTGTACAGCGGCCCCGGCGACCCGTCGTTCGAGGAGCTGATCGCCGAGTTCAAGTTCGCGCAGGGGCCGCGGGCGCGCACCTGGGGCATGGCCCCGCCGCCCCACACGCCGACGTTCGACGACATCCCGCCGGACGTGGCGGAGCTGTTCTGCCGCGCGTTCGAGCGCGGGAGCGAATCGGGTACGCGCCCGCGCGCGGACGAGTGGCTGCCCGCGCTCCAGAGCCTCGAACGGGGGGCGGCAACCTGTCGCACCGACACCGGGCACCGGTACTGGGGCGGGGCGCCGGGCGGGTGCGTGTGGTGCCGGCTGGCGGCGAAGGGCGGCCCGGAGTACTACTTCGGGGTCGGCATTGGGACCGCAATCCCGTTTGTTGTTGACGAGCAGAAGCTCCGGGACATTTTGGAGCGCCTCGGCCGCGCGCGCCCGGCGGAGTTCCCGTACGACCGGAGCCGGTACGCCGCGCCCAACGCTCCGAAACCGGCGCCGCTGCCGGAGGGGATGGACGAGCACCGCACGATGGTGGGTGTGGTGAGTGTGGTGACGGGGCTGTGTGTGGCGGCGATGCCGCTGGGGCTGTTTCGCGGGTTCATCTGTGTGATCGCGTTCGTGGCCGCGCTGGTGTTCGGGGCGTGGCTCGTGGTGCTGCTGGCGCGGTCGCCGTGGCACCGGGAGTACCGCCGCCGGCACCGCGCTTACACCCGCGCCGCCCACGCACTCGAAGACCTGGAGGCGGAGTGGGAGCACCTCGTGCGCGAGTACCACGACGAGCACTCGGGGCGCGCGCACCGCATCCGGGGGCTGGTCAACGAGTGCCGCACCCTGGTGCCGCAGCAGCAGGCCGAGTTGCGCCAGTTAGCGGCGAGCGCCGAGGCCGCGGCGCGCCGGCGGCACTTACAGCTCCACCTGCTGGCGGACGCGGAGATCCCGAAGATCGGGGCTGGTCGGAAGCAGGCGCTGGCGGGCGCCGGGATCACGACCGCGGCCGACGTGGACCGGGACCGGATACGCGCGATCAAAGGGTTCGGGGTCGCGCTGACGAGCAGCGTGGTGGCGTGGCGCGACGGGGTGCTGCGGGCGTTCCGGTTCGACCCGGCCGCGGCGGTGTCCCCGGGCGAACAGCAGGGGCTGGTGGTGAAGTACCGCGCGCGCCAGGCGCAGCTCGTGACCGAAGCGGAGCGCCAGTTGGGCGAACTGGCGCCGCTCGGCACCAGGTGTCAGGCGGCGCTGAAGACATTAGTTCCCGAACTCGTGCGCGCGGTCGAGGCGTGGGACCGGGCCCGAGCGGACTTCCAGGTGGTGCGCGGGGAGCGCTGACAGGGGCGCCCCCGGCGGTAACGGGGGCGCGGGGGTCACTTCAGGACCTTGCACTTCGGCAGCGCGCGCTGAAGCTCTTTCACCCCCGCGTCCGTTGCGCGCGTAACGGTCAGGTGGAGCGTGGTGAGGTTCTTGAGCGCGGCCAGCTCTCTGACCCCCGCGTCGGTCACCTTGGTGGCGGTCAGGTTGAGGCCGGTCAGGTTCTTGAGGGGGGCCAGCTCTTTCAGGGCCGCGTCGTCCACCGGCGTGAATGCCAGGCTGAGATCAGCGAGGTTGGTGAGCGGGGCCAACTCCTTGAGGTCCGCGCCGGTCACCACCGTGCGGTTCAGGGAGAGGGTGGTGAGGTTCTTGAGCGGGGCCAGTTCCTTCAGGCCCGCGTCGGTGACCTTCGTGCCGACCAGTTCCAGGCGCGTGAGGTTCTTGAGTGCCGCGAGTTCTTTCAGTTCCGCGTCGGTAACCTTCGAGTCGAACAGGACGACCCGGACGACCGGTTTGCCGGGCGCCTGCTCGTCGCGGATGGCCCGCCCCAGCATCTTCTCCACGAGCGCGGCAGCCTTGTCTTCGGCGTCGTCGGCTCGGGCCGGCGCGCACAGCCCCAGAGACGCGAACACCAGCACGAACAGCCCCCGGCGGACCATCGGTACTCTCTCGCTTGCGGAAAGGCGAACGTCCGCCAGAGTACCCGCGGGCGGGCGCCGGGGCAAGGCGGCGCGGGACGCCGCGGGGTGGGGTGAATGACCCGTACACGAGGCTTCGACTGGAGCAGACTGTGCCTGACGTTCCGGCCCGAGGTCGCACACCGGAAACGGGATGCGAGGAGTATCCACGCACCCTGCCGGGCACCCCCACGGCCACCAACGCCCACCCCGGTTCGCCGTTACACTCACAAGCCGATACCGCGCCGCCTCATCGGGAAGATCACATGCGCTGGGCCATCGTCCTCACGTTCACCGCCCTTCTCGGCGCAAGCGCGGCTCCGGCCGCGGAACCGCCCAGCGTCGCGGACCTCGTGCGCCAGCTCGAAACGGGTGCCCCCGGCGAGCGGGTGATCGCCGCCGAGCGCCTCGGAGACCTCGGCCCCGCTGCCGCCGATGGCGTTCCCGCGCTCGCCCGCGCCGCGCACACCGCAAATCGGTTACAGAAATCCAACGAGAACAGCGCCGACACCAAACGCGCCGCCCGGTTCCTGTACGAAGCGGCCATCGACGCGCTGGGCCGCATCGGACCCAAGGCCGCGCCCGCGCTCGTGGAGCTGATGCCCGTCGAGAAGGACGATCCCTTCGGCGAGGCGCACGTGAGCCTCGGCTCGCTCGGACCGGCCGCGGCCCCCGTCGTGCCCGCGCTCGCGAAACTGCTCGCCGACGACAACCAGGATTTTCGGGTCCGGGTCGCCGGGGTGCTGGAGCGGATCGGACCCGCCGCCGAACCCGCCGTCCCCCAACTGATCGAACTGTTCCACAACCCCAAGAACAAGGAAGACAACCGGTGGGCGTCGGGTCCGCTGCCCCCACCGCCGCGGGTGGCGGCCGTCCGCGCGCTCCTGCGGATCGGGCCGAAGGCCGCCCCGGCGCTGGCCGACAAGATCCTCCCGGCGCTGGCCGAAGAACTGAAGACCGGCGAGCACCCGCCCGGCGGTGACCCGGCGGAGGTGTTGAGCGTGCTGGGCGAGACCGGCGCCCCGCTCGTCCCGGCCGTGGTCGCGGCCATCCACAAGGCCAATCCTGCCCTGAATCGAGAGGAGGCCGGGCGCGCGCTACTCGGCATGGGGAAAACCGGGCGCAAGGCGTTCGGGGAAGCGCTCGCCGCCGCGGCCCCCAAAATACGGCGGGAGTTGGTCGCATCACTCAAGTGGCACTTGTGGGGCGAGCACTTCCCCACATATTACCGCTTCGACGCGCCGGCGCTGGACATCACCCCGTTCGTGCCGGCGCTGGTCACGGCGTTCAAAGACCCGGACCCCGAACAGCGACTCGCCGCCGCGGAGGTGCTCTGCGATCGGCCGCACCCGGTGCCCGCCGGCGCCCGGAACGCGGTGTTCGCGCTGTTCCGCGACCCGGCGGTCAAAAAGTTCCTGCACGAGAAAGGCGAGCTGCTGTTCCCCTACCCGCGCCTCGGGGCGTTCGGCGAACCCGGGGTCCGCGCGCTGGTCGCGCTGCTCGACTCGGACACGGTCGCCGTGCGCCGGTTCGCACTCGACCAACTCCCCGGTTCGCGCACGTGGGCGGCAGACGCGCTCCCGAAGCTCCGCAAGCTGTCCACCGACCGCAATACGGAACTGGCACTCAGCGCTG
>DASWYH010000859.1:0-4446 GCA_036405095.1 Gemmata sp.
TCCTTGGCCGATCGTTCGTGGCATCCTGGAGTGACGACCGACCCGCCATCAGCCCGGCCCGCGCCGCGGTCCCGTTTGGAGCTCTTGATGCCACTGCCCGTCTGGTTCACGCGCCGCGCCGATGCCGGCCTCTCGCGCCGCGCGGCCCTGAAGCTCGGCGCCGCTTCCGTTCTCGGGCTGTCGCTCCCGGAGTGCCTCGCGGCAGCCAGTGCGCCGGCGAGAGCCGCGAAAAACGTGCTCGTGATCTACGAGCAGGGCGGGCTGTCCCACATGGACACCTGGGACCCGAAGCCCGAAGCGTTCGCCGATCACCGCAGCCCGTTCAAGCCCATCGGCACCCGCGTGACGGGGATGCGGTTCAGCGAACTGTTGCCGCACACCGCCGACATCGCGGACAAGCTCGCGGTGGTCCGGAGCATGCACCACGCGCGCGGCGGGGCCGATGCGCACCCCAACGGCACGCAGTACGCGCTCTCGGGCGCGCACCCGGCCGCCGCAGCGCTCACGATGCCGGACATCGGGTCCGTGGTGTCGCACGTCATCGGTTCGGAGTGCAAATACCTCCCGCCGTACATCATGGTTCCGGGCAACCACGAGCAAGCGGCCGAGACGCGAACCGGCTTCCTCCCGGCGGGCACCAAGGTGTTCAAGACCGGCGGCGCGAACCTCGCCGCCCCCGGGTGGAAGCTCGACGGGCTGAAGCCCCGCGGTGAGAACCAGGGCGACCGCTTCGGCAACCGCCACGGGTTGCGGGACGCCCTCGACCGCCAGCAGACCCGCACCGGCACCTCACTGGCCGACGTGCAGGGGATGGACCGGTTCTACGATCAGGCGTTCGACATGCTCACGAGCCCGAAGGTGTCGGAGGCGTTCGACCTCACGCGCGAATCTCAGAAGGTCCGCGACGCTTACGGGGCCGGGCACCGCGGCGCGTGCTACCTGGTGGGCCGCAAGCTGATCGAAGCCGGGGTGCGGTTCGTCACCGTGGACACGCGCTGGCCGCACCTCGGCGACACGCCCCGCGGGGGCAACCTGAACTGGGACCACCACGACCACATCTACGCGAAGGGCACCTGCGAGTTGCCCGGCGCGACCGGGGCCGGCGCCGGGCGGTACGGGATCGGCCACTGGGTGATGATGGGCAGCGTGGACCGCGCGTTCGCGACCCTGATTGCCGACCTCGACCAGCGCGGGCTGCTGGCGGAAACGCTGGTGTGCTTCGTGTCCGAGTTCGGGCGCACGCCGAAGATCAACAAGGCGCAGGGGCGCGACCACTGGACCCACGCGTACTCGATCGTGTTCGCCGGGGCCGGGGTGCGCGGTGGGCAGGTGATCGGCCGCACGGACCGCGACGGCGGCTACGTGCTGGACACGCCGTACACGCCCGAGGACTACGCCAGCACGATCTACGAGAAGCTCGGCATCGACCGCACGAAGCCGATCTACACCAGCAGCAACCGACCGGTGTTCTTCGGTCACCTCGGGGAGCCGATCCCCGGGATCGTTTGACGGACCGTGGCACAACGCAGGCGGAGGGGTTCGCGTGAGAGCGTTCGGGTTCGCCCTTTTGGCCGCGGCGCTGTTCGCGCCGGCCGCGACCGCCGCGCCAGTGGTCCCGGGGCTCTCCGGTAAGCACCCGCTCACCGAACCGCAGGTCGGGCGGGTGCTGCTCGGCGAACTCCGGTGCGCGGCGTGTCACGGCCAAAAGGGAGCCGCGCTGATCGAACGACCCGCCCCGGATCTCGCCGAGGTGGGCGCACGCGTGGCGCCGGACTACTTGCGGAAGTTCATCACTTCTCCGGCGACGGCGCACGCCGGAACGACCATGCCCGACGTGCTGGGCGCCGAACCGGCCGATCAGCGCGCCGCGGTCGCCGAGGCGCTCACGCACTTCCTGGTCGCACAAGCGCGGAACACGTTCGAGCGCCAGGCCATCAATGCGCAAGACGCCACCGCGGGCCGGGCGCTGTTCCACTCGCTCGGGTGCGTCACCTGTCACGCCCCGCGCGACGATAGCGGCAACGAAGTCCCGCGCGAAGGGGCGATCGAACTGAGCCACGCGCCCGCGAAATACGGCCTGCGTTCGCTCGGCGAGTTCCTGCTCCAGCCCGCGCGCGCGAGGCCCGCCGGGCGGATGCCGGACATGAAACTCACGCCCGCCGAATCCAAGGCCATCGCCAGTTATTTGCTCAACAAGGCCGATGCGAAGCCGCCCGCCTTTCAGCCGCAGGAGCAACTTATCGCGCGCGGCAAGGAGCACTTTCAGAGGCTCAACTGTGCGGCGTGCCACAAGCTCGGCGACACCACCGCGGCGAAGCCCGTTGGGACTCTGGGCGGCGCGGACGTAACCAAAGGGTGCCTCTCGGAAAAGCCGGGCCGGGCGCCGCGGTTCGCGCTGAGCGCGGGCCAAGCGAAAGCGATCCGCGCCGCGCTCGCGAAGAAGGGCGAAGAACCATCCGACAAAGAGCGGCTCGCGGTCACGCTCACCGCCTTCAACTGCACCGGGTGCCACAAACGGGACGATTACGGCGGCGTTCCGGAGGACGCCAACGAGTTCTTTCGGTCCAGCGAAAAGGAGCTGGGCGACGAGGGCCGCATCCCGCCCCCGCTCACGCTGGTCGGTGCGAAGCTGCAACAAGTCGCGCTGAAAAAGGTCCTTTTCGA
Organism: Gemmata sp.; assembly: GCA_036405095.1. Lineage (GTDB taxonomy): Bacteria > Planctomycetota > Planctomycetia > Gemmatales > Gemmataceae > Gemmata. The sequence continues at coordinate 2,665 of DASWYH010000859.1, forward strand.
TGGCAGCGGCGTGAGGCCGTACATGACCACCCGGATGCCGCAGTTCGGGGAGCCGAACCTGCGCCATTTGCCGGACCTGTTCGCAAAGCTGGACGCGGTCACGGCGGTCGAGTTTGCGTTGCCCAAGACGGAGGGCGGGACTCAAAAGGAACGCGACCGCGAGAAGGAAATGCGCGCCGCCGGGCGCGAACTCGTGGGCGACCAGGGGCTGAACTGCATCGCGTGCCACAGCTTCAACGGGAAGGCGCCGGGCAAAGCCGGCATCGAGTTGCTGACCGCCCCCGAGCGCGTCCAACCGTCCTGGTTCTACCACTTCCTGCGCACCCCGAACGCGTTCAGGCCGCGCACCGTCATGCCGACCTCCTGGCCCGACGGGCAGGCGGTACAGAAGACGATCCTGAACGGCGACACCGACCGGCAAATCGAGGCCATCTGGTACTACCTCTCGCTGGGCACCTCCGCGCAAGACCCGCCCGGCGTTCGCCCGGCCGACTCGCTGCTGAGTGTCACAGGTGCCACCCGAACGTACCGCGGGCGCAGCAGCGTCGCGGGCTACCGCGGGATCGCGGTCGGGCTCCCGGAGAGGCTCAACTACGCGTTCAACGCCGAAACCGGTACGCTCTCGGCGCTGTGGCGCGGCGATTTCGTGCGCGTGAACCGCAGCGGCCAGGGCTCGGGCGGGTTCAGCCCGGCCGCGCGGCCCCTCCAGCTCGCGCAGGACGTTTCGTTCTGCGCCCTCGCGGACGAGAAAGCGGCGTGGCCGCTCCGCCCGGTGATGACCAAGGAGGCGCCCGCGAACCCCGACCCGCTCTACCCCAAGAACCGCGGTTACCAGTTCAAGGGCTACTTCCTGGACGACGGCTCGGTGCCGACGTTCATGTACCGCAGCGGCGACGTCGCAATCGAGGACCGGTCGGTCGCGGAGACGGCAGACAAGAAACTGCGCCTCGTGCGCACGCTGACGTTCGATTCCCCCAAAGAGCAAACGCTGTGGTTCCGCGCGCTCACGGGCAAGATCGAGACCGAATCGAAGGTGCGGTTCAAGACGCCCGCGCTCCGGCTCAGCACCCCACAGGGGCCGACCGTGCTGCGTGCGAACTCCGCCGACCCGAAGGCGTCCGAGTTGCTGCTCAAGTTCGAGATCCCCAAAGGCAAATCCACGCGGACGCTCACCTATGAACTGCTCCCGTAACTGGCTCGCGCGGTGCGTTTTCGGGCTCGCGGTCTGCGCGCTGACCGCCCCGCGCGTCTGCGCCGAAGATGTCGGCGGGCGCTGGGGCACCGAGGAGCGCGAGCGCGAGTACTACCCGGTTGTGAACGTCCCGATCCCGAAAGGGCTGGTGATCGAATCGGGGGCGTACTGTCTGCTCCCCGATGGCCGCATGGCCGTTGGCACGCGGCACGGCGAAATCTACATCCTGAGCGGCACCGACGAGAAGCGCCCGAACCCAACGTACCGGCTCTTCGCAACGGGCCTCGACGAGATCTTCGGGCTGGCCCACAAGGACGGGGCGTTCTATGTGACCCAGAGCTGCGAACTCACGCGCGTCACCGACACGAAGCGCAACGGCAAGGCCGACCGGTTCGAGACCGTCTCCGATGCGTGGGGCTACGCGAACTACCACGAGTACGCGTTCGGCTCGAAGTTCGACAGCGAGGGCAACCTTTACGTCGCACTGGGGCTGTCGAACTCCTACGACTCTTACGCCCTGTTCCGGGGGTTCGCACTGAAGGTTACCCCCGATGGGAAGACCAAGGCGCTGGCGAGCGGGCTGCGCAGCC
>DASWYH010000860.1:0-2736 GCA_036405095.1 Gemmata sp.
GGACATCAGCACGCCCTGTGTCCTCGCGCCCGCGGACGTCCGGTTCCCGCCCCACACCTTGCGGTTCACCACCGCCGGGCGGATGGCCTGCTCGGCCTTCCAGTTGGTCGGCTCGATCCACGGGTCGAACACGAACGCGAACCGCTGCTCGAAGTGGTTCCGCAGGTGCTTCGCCAGGGGCGCGTACGCGGGCACCGCCCGCCGTTGAGTCACCAACTCCAGCAGGCGCTTATCGACTAGTGCCTCGCCCGATCTAGATTGACGGGTATCTCGCGATCGTTTCTGATAGCCGTCCGAGGAGGGCGGTCATGGAGCGGAAAGCGAAGTTCGTGGTTCGGCTGGATAGCTCGGAGCGCGGGCGGTTGCAGGAGTTGGTGGATCGGGGCTTGGGGTCCAAGACGATCCGCAACCGGGCCCACATCCTGTTGAAGGCGGATGAGGGCGAATCGGGTCCGGCATGGGCGGACGCGAAGATCGCGGACGCGTTCGACGTGGGCGTGCGAACGGTCGAGCGCACCCGCCGGTTGCTCGTGGTCGAGGGGTTCGAGGCGGTCCTCGCCCGGAAGCCGTCGCCCAACCGCCAGTACCGCAAGTTGGATGGGGCACAGGAAGCCGAGCTGGTCCAGTTGGCGTGCTCGAAGCCCCCGAGCGGGCGCGCCCGGTGGACCGTGCAACTGCTCGCCGACCAGCTGGTGGCGCGTCGGGTGGTGACCTCGATCGGCCGCGAGGCGGTGCGCACGACGCTCGAAAAAACGAGCTCAAGCCGTGGCTCCGGGAGCAATGGGTCCTACCCCCGGCGGGCGACGGCGAGTTCGTGTGCGCGATGGAAGACGTGCTCGAGGTGTACCAACGGCCGTACGATCCGAAGCGCCCGGTCGTCTGCTTCGACGAGTGCTCCAAGCAACTGATCCGGGAGACCCGCACCCCGATCCCGGCTCGACCGGGGCACCCGGAGCGGGTCGATTACGAGTACCAGCGGAACGGCACCGCCAACCTGTTCATGACGTTCGAGCCTTTGGCCGGACGACGGCACGTGACGGTGACCGAGCGGCGCACCAAGGTGGACTTCGCGCAGGCGGTTGGTGAACTGGTGGGACGGTACCCGCAGGCGGAAAAGGTGGTGCTGGTGCTGGACAACCTGAACACGCACAAGCTGGGCAGCTTGTACGAGGCGTTCGCACCGGCCGAGGCCCGACGGCTGATCGAGCGGTTGGAGGTTCACCACACGCCCAAGCACGGCAGTTGGCTCAACATGGCCGAGACCGAGCTGTCGGTACTCAGCACCCAGTGGTTGAGCCGCCGAATCGGCGAGCGGGAGGAGCTACGGGCTGAGGTGGCGGCTTGGGAGCAAGCCCGCAACACCGCCAAGTGCCGGGTCGATTGGCAGCTCACCACCGCCGACGCCCGCGTCAAACTCAAACGCCTCTACCCGTCAATCCAGACCGGGTGAGGCACTAGATCGCATTCACGATAGTGGTGAAGTTGTTCGGCCCCTTCCCCAGTTGCCGCTCAAGCGGCCGCTCGTCGGTCGAGCATGCGGTTGACCAACCCGGCCACGGCCCGAACCCGCATCGCGTGCCCGTGCCGCCGGTGCCGGTTCACGTGGGCCAGCGAACGGAACCGGCGGAGCCGCCCGATCGCGTGCTCGACCCCGATCCGGCGCCGGCTGAACGCCCGGTTGTACGTGCGGTCCTCGGGCGGCCGCTCCTTCCCGCGCGGCTTGCGCCGCGGGCATGCGCTCGACCGGTGCAGGTCCCGGATCCCGGTGTACCCCAGGTCCCCGAGCCCGCCCACCCCGTCCGGGAGCCGGTCCAGCAACCGGGACCGCTTCAGCAGCTTGATGTCCGCCCACCGCCCCGGCACCGAATCGGACACGTGCACGATGCGCCCGGACCGCTCGTCCACCGCCACCTGACTCTTGAGCGTGTGCGCCTTCTTCTTGCCCGAGTAATACGCCCGCTGGCTCCGCTTGGGCCGCTGGGTCCGCGGCTCGAACGAGTCGATCAGCACCGCCAGCCCCGGGGTGTCCTGGAGCACCGTCGGGAGCCGCTTGCGGAGCCGGGCCCCCGGGTCCGGCATCCGCATCGTGTCCCGACCGGCCTTGGCCAGCACCGGCACGCACCGGCTCCGGACCCGACGGGCGGTCGAGTCGGACACCCCGAACAGGAACCCGAGCACCTCGTTGGTCGGGTACTGGCGCAGCCAGATCACCGCCAGCAGTAATGGGTCCGCGGTGCACAGGTCGAAGTTGTCGCCCCCGCCCACGGCCCGCTGCCGGTCCGGGCGCTCGAGGCCCTTGCGGTGCGCCGCCTCGACCAACGGAACCAGATCCCCGGCCAGCGCGTCGAACACCGCCACCGTCAGACCGGTCAGGTGCTCGAACACGACCCGATGCTTCCGCAGGTCGTCCAGGCGCGCGATCATCGGCCACTCACAACGGCAACATTTGCACCGCTACACTACGAATACCCTGCTATCGTGAATGCGATCTAGTGGAATCCGGGTGATGAATAAGCGTTCAGAAATAAGAATATCATTTCACCCGCCGGAGTCTGCCGGTGGGTAGGCGCTCAATACCGGCGCTCTTCTATCGGGCTGACGTATTCGTGTTCAACTTGAAACCACCGACCCGCAGTAGGCTTACGCGTACTTCTTGAACTCGGCCTTGAACCGCTCGGCGAGCCCTTTTGCTTTCGCGTCGTAAGCGGCCTTATCGGCCCAGGCGTCGCGCGGGCG
>DASWYH010000861.1:0-5738 GCA_036405095.1 Gemmata sp.
CCCCCGGCCCGCGGCTGTTTTCCGCGAATCAGCTCTTGTACGACATTACGGCTTGCTGCGTGGTGGGCGGGAGCGGCCGGAACTCGCTTCGCGCGAAGCCGCCCTTCGCGAAGATGTGTTCGTACTCCGCGAACGTGTAGGCGTCGCCGCGGGCGGTCGTCGCGAGCATCGTGAGTGCGAACCCGGCCGTCGAAGGCGGAGTAACGCGGTCCGCGTTCGGCACGAACTCCAGCGTGAGCGCCCGACCTTCGGGAGCGAGAGCCGCGTGTGCCCGACCCGCGAGCTGTTCACACGTCGGAATGTCGAAGTGGTGGAAGAAGTTCGTCAGCAGCACCACGTCATACGGGCCGCCCCAGGCGGTTTCAAACGCGCTCCCGGGAAGGAGGGCGTGCCGCGAGCCGACCCCGGCGCGCTCGGCGTTTTCCTTCGCAACCGCGAGCACGTTGGGCCAGTCGAGCGCGGTCACGTGCGCGTTCGGGAACGCCTTCGCCACCTCGATTCCGAACAGGCCGTGACCGGCGGCCACGTCGAGCACCCGGAGCGGGCGCGCAGGGTCGCCACCGATCAGCCCCGCGAGCAAGGTTGCCGGGAGCTGCATCATCGGCCCCATCACGCGCGCGAACGCCACCCAAACCGGGTTGTCGTACGACACGGTGCCCTCGTCCGAGGTGGCCGTGCCGCCTTTGCGAACGGCCGCCGGGAGGTGCGCGAAGCACTCGCGGATTTGTGGGGTGAGCAGGAACTCGACCATCCCGCCCAGGTATGCCGGCGAATTTCGGCTCAGGAACACCGCGGAATCGGGTGTCAACTCGTACCGCTCGCCGGTCTTGGTGAGGAACCCGAGTATGGTGAGGTAGTCCGCCAGGATGCGCACCCCACGGGGGGACGCGCCGCACGCGGTCGCGAGGTCGGGCGCGGTGCCCGCGCCCTGGCCGATGTGGGTGAACAGATCCAGTTCGATCGCCGCGCGCAGCGCCTCGGTGCGCTGGAACCCGTTGATCGTGTCGAAGAACAGCGCGGGGGATGGCATCGCGTTTCCTGCATCGGGTCGAAGTTGGGAAGCGGGCACTGCTCATCGTAGGGGCGAGCCGGCTCGGGCCAAATGCCGTCGTTCCCGCTTGTCCTGCTTGGGTGGCTTTGATTTTGCGCCCCGGAAGGGGAGCTACTGGCGCGCGCGGCTTTGATCGCAACCCCTGATACCTGCGCCCGCTGGTGGAGCCGCTTTTGCAACGAGCCGCGACCGCAAGGTAGCGGTTAACATATCGCACTCGTTTGCGGTCGCGGCTCGTCCGCTATGTGACATACTCACCGGGTTCGGGTATGAGAGCCTGAAGCCTTTTCTTGCTCCCTCGAACCCGGTCGCTAGTCTCGGTGGGCGGGCCGTTTCCCAACCCCGGTGCGGAGGAACTGACATGATCCCGCTTTATCGTGACGCGCGGTTCACGTTCCGATTCGCCGAGGACCGAATTGTTCCGCGGTTCCATCTTGCGGAGACCCTACCGGGAACTCCGGTTACCGTATTTGCGCTCGATTCTGCGGGTGACGAACCCGGTGCCCGGCTCGCGCAGGCGGTATGCGGCGCCGGGGGGTGGGTGGAACTGGCCGCCCCGCTCATCGTGCGCGCGAGCGGCGGGTTCGTAGTAGTGCCGAAGGTCCGGTAGCCGGGGTCCGGGCAATTCCGACAATTTCGTCCTGTGCATTGTGGCGGACGCGCGGTTGGTGCCGGTTCCGTGTGGCGGGTTTTAGTGCGGGAGTTGGAACGCGATGTGCTGCGGGGTTACGGGATCGACTATGGTGGGTTATTCGCCGCACTCGGGGGCCGCGCAATGGTTCGGGCACGTCAGGTCGTCCGGTGGTCGCTGATCGCGTTCGGCGGGTGCTTCGCCCTCCTCGCTGTGATCCGTATCGGTCTGGGCGTCTACCTGGATTCTGCGGCCGGCAAGGCGCTCGTATCACGCAAGATCAGCGCCCAGATTGGGATGCCCGTGAAGGTGACGAACCTCCGGGTCGGACTGTTCACGTCCACGATTGGGCTGAAAGTGTCCGATCCGGCCGCGCCCGATCCCAAGAACGCCGAGGTGCTCGCGGTCGAGGACGCATCGGCCGATATCTCCCTGTTCGGCCTCGCCACGAGCCGTATCGCGCCGAAACAGGTCACCCTCCGCGGGCTCAACCTGATCCTTCACGTCAACGCCGATGGCAAGGTCGTGACCACGCTCCCGAAGGTGCCCGAGGGCAGCGGTTCCGGCACCGGGGGCGGTGCCCTGCCCACAATCGTGCTCACCGACGGGAAATTGACCATCAGCCAGGACGGGCGCCCCGCGTTCGCGCTTGAGAACCTTAACGCCACCGTTACACCCAACGGAGACCGCGTATCGATCTCCGGGACGGTGGACGATCCGAAGTGGTCCAAGTGGTCGCTATCGGGGGACATCGCGCAGGACGGTTCGGCGGGCGAAGTGCGGTTCGAAACCGAAGACGGTCCGCTCACGATGGACCGGCTCGAATCGGTCCCGTTCGTGCCGCCGAGCGTGTGGAAGAGCGTGAAGCCGGACGGGCGCGGGGCGGTCGCTGTGCGGCTCTGGACCGACGCGGCCCATGAGGTCCGGTACTCCGTTGACATCCGTCCGAAGGGGGCGTCGCTGACGCTCCCCGACGCGAGCGCCACACTCACGAATGTGACCGGCCTGATCGGCCTGACCGGTGCAAAGGTGAAACTCGTTGGGACAAAGGCCGAACTGGCCGGGGGCACCTTGGCGGTTGACGGGCAGGCCGATTTCGGTCCCGAACCTACGGTCGCGCACATCAAGGCTTCTGCGGCGAACCTCGATCTGAACCGCCTCCCGGCCGATTGGAAGCTCCCACGGGACATTGAGGGCAAGTTGAAGGGCACCGCGGACATCGCGCTGAAGATCTACGCGGACGGCCGGATCGAACCGAGCGGCGGCGGCGAAGGCGCGATCACCGACGTGCTGATTCAGCTCCCGAAGGGCAGTATCAAATCGGACGACATCCCGATCCACCTGCGGACCCAGGGCAACCAGCTCCAGTTCCAGAAGATGAAAGCGGGCACCAGTCGCGCGCGACCGAGCCACGAGCCGATCCGAACCGCCGCCCGTCAGGATAAGAAGCCCGCTGATCCGCCCGCGCCCAAAAAAGAGCCGCCGGCGAAGAGCGGCAGCGAACCGGTGCTCGACGCGACCATTCGGTTCCGCGACATCAGCATCAGTGAGCTGCTCAACAAGCTGGACGTGAAGCTGAGTTACAAGATCAGCGGGAAGGTCACCGCCGAGGCCACAATTGCGGTCGCGGTGACCCAGTCCGTGAGCCAGTCGGCGTACAAGTTCACGGGCAAAATCACGTCGCCCGCGCTCACGCTCGAAGGGCTCACCATTCGCGACGTGTCCGCGAACATGACCTATCAGGACGGCAAGTTCGCGCTCACGGAACTCGTGGGCAAAATCGATCAGCCCGGCAAGGGCGGCGCGCCGCCGGGAACCTTTCGGGGCACCGTGAACGCGGCGATCGATCCCCCCGGCGACGTTGCCGCGGCTCTCACCATCGACCAAATTCCGGTCGGGGAGGTGCTCAAGGCACTTCCCGGCTTTGCCCTCGGTGTCGATGGCACCGTGTCCGGGCGGGTCGCGATGAAGGCGCCGTACAAGACTCTTTCCGATCCCGCATCGTGGAGCGGTTCGGGCGATGTTACCTCCACGGAACTCGTTGTGGAAGGTCGCCACGCGAAGGACATCAAGCTCTCCGCGAAGGTCGATGCGGGTGTGGCAACGCTGAACGAGGCGAAGGTCACAATCGAGGGCATCCCGGTCACGGCGGAAGCAACGGTTGGGCTTGCTGGGAAGTACGCTTTTTCGGCCACTGTGAAGACGACCGGCACCAGCGTTACCGACCTTCGCAAGCTGGTCCCGGAGGCGCAACTCCCGGCGCCGGTAGAGGGCGTGCTCGAAACCGATACCCGCATTTCGGGCACCATTGCCCCTCTTACGTACACCGCTAAAGGAAGCATCACGGCCTCGAAGCTGACCCTCGCGAAGTCGAGTGCGAACCACATCCAGCTCAAGTGGGAACTCACCCCCGACAAGCTCGTAGTCTCGGATCTCAAGGCCAATGCGTTCGGCGGATCGGTAACGGGATCGGCAGACGTGCCGTTCGCAGCGGATAAGGCCGGCGCGTTTGGGGTCGATTTCAAAGACCTGGACGCCGCGGAGGCGACCGCGCTTGTACCCGACTTCCCGGTGAAGATCGCCGGGAAGGTCTCGGGGAAGGTGGGAGGCCAGATCCCGCCCGCAAAAGAAGGTCAGTCCCGCGTCGGCAACATCGACCTCGATCTGACCGCCCCAAAGCTGACCGTACAGGGCGTCCCGGCGGAGCGACTCGTTGGTAAAGCCGCGCTCAAGGGCGGGGCGGTCGAGTACGCGCTGGAAGGCAAAACACTGGGGGGCTCGTTCGAACTCAAGGGCCGCTACCCCGGTGCGACCAAGGACAAGGCGCCGGCCGATGCAGGGAAGGAAGAGAAGGGGCTGTTCCGACTCACGGGCGTGGACCTGTCGCGCCTCGCCGGCGGCCTCGGGTTCGACGCGCTAAAGCCACTCCGCGGGCGGCTCGATCTGAACTTCAGCTTCGAGAACGATCTCTCCTCGGGTTCGGGGCGCATCACCCTCACGCGGCTCGAATGGGGCGGCGCCTCCGTTTCGCAAGAGGTGATCGGCGTTCTCGTGCTCCGCGACGGGGTGTTTCAGCTCTCCGACGTGACCGGGCGCGTCGCCGGCGGCGAACTCCGCGCCCGGGGCCAAGTGCGGCTCGAACAGGTCCAACGCAATTACTTCACGATCGCGCTCACCGGTGCCGACGCAAAGAAGCTCCTCGCGCCGTTCGGTGCTGATACCAAGGACCTGATCGACGGCCCAGTTTCGGTGACCGTCCACGCGCGGCTCGGGTCCGAAATGCGCGGGTCGGGAACGATCGCGCTGCCGCGCGGGAGCGTGTCGGGGGTGCAGGTGGCGGACCTGCGCGTTCCGTTCACCTTCGCGAGCGCCGCCGGGGGGTACGGGCGGCTCGCGATCCGCGAGGCGTCGGTGAACGCGGGTTCCGGCCGCGCTCTGGCCGAACTGACTGTCGATTGGGGCAGTGAGGCGCGACTGGACGGGCAGATCCGGTTCGTGGACGTGCCCATCCGGACCGTGGCCCCGTCGCTTGGTGAGAACGCGCTGTTCGGGAACGGACGCATCACCGGGCGCTTCGACCTGAAAGGCAGTCGGGTGCAGTCGGTCAACGATATAAACGGCACCCTGATCGCGACCCTGAGCAACACATCGGTGAAGGAGATCCCGATCCTTCAGCAGATCACCCCGTTCCTGAACACCACCGGGCTGACGAAACCGTTCCAGTCCGGGGATGTGCGTGGGAGCTTGAGTAACGGCGTGTTCCGCGTCCAGCGGCTCGCGCTCGCGAATCCGGCGGCTCAGTTGTTCGCGGAGGGTACCATCACGCTCAGCGGCCGGATCGATATGAACGTGGTGGCACACACGGGGACCATCGGCCCCGATGTGCGCGGGTTGCGGCTGTTCGGGTTGCGGGTGCCGGCGTTCGGACCGGTGCCGATCACCCTGATCCGCGACGTGAGCGATTTCCTCTCCAATCGAACGGTCCGGCTTAGCATCACGGGCCAGACGAGTAACCCGGTGGTGCGGGTAAACGTCGGGGCCCTGCTGACGGAACAG
>DASWYH010000862.1:0-1606 GCA_036405095.1 Gemmata sp.
ACCCACGGCGGTGGTGTCGTCGCGCATGGTGCGGGCGAGCCAGACCGCCGCGCCCATCGCCGCTGCTCTGGGGCTGCCGCACCTGTTCGAGCCGCTGTTGCACGAGCGCAAGGTCGGGCCGCTGACCCTGAAGCCGCGCGCGGAGGCCGATCACATCTGGGACGAAACTGTCCGGCACTGGGTGAGCGGCAACACAGCGTACTCGTTCCCGGGAATGGAATCGTTCGAGGAGCTGCGGGACCGCACGGTGCCCGCGTTCAACCGGGCGGTGGCCGCGCACCCCGGCGGGCGCGTCGTGATCGTGTGTCACGGGGTGGTGTGCAAGGTGCTGTTGCTGTCGCTGCTCCGCGGGTACGGCCCGGCGGACTGGGTCAGCATCGGGCGCGTGGTGAACCTCGCCGTGAGCGAGCTGGTTCCGGACGCGGACCGGTGGGCCGCGCGGCGGTTGCTGGTGGTCCCGCCGCCGGTCGCGGAGGTCAACGCGGCGTTTGCGGAAGACGGGGACAAGAAGACCTTCGCATGAGTTCTGAGTTTGGAGCGAAAGGAACCGCCGCCGGCTCCAGGCAAAGTTCCGAATTCGGGGTGCGAAATTCGGGAACTGGTTCCGATTGTGCGGTTCGTATGAAGTGCTCTCATCACCACGGACGATACCACTGGCGAGCGGACCACGACACGCCCGAACGAACCGTTGGGGCGCGGCGCTTCCCGAGGGGAGCGGCCGGTTGTGGAAACCGTGCGGCTCGGCGGTGGGTGCGGGTGATGGGAGGCGAACCGATGACGAGTGAAGACGTGCTGGCCCCGGTGAACGAGACCGAGGCGCTGCGGCAGCAGTTGCTGCAAGCCCAGCGACTCAGCAGCGTCGGCGAACTGGCTTCGAGTATCGCACACGAGTTCAACAACATCCTCACCACCATCATCAACTCGGCGAAACTGGGGAGCCGCAACCCGGACCTCGCGGAAAAGCAGCTCGCGTTCGACCGGATCGTGAAAGCGGGCCAGCGGGCCGCGGCCATCGCCGGGGGGATGCTCGGGTTCGCCCGCAAGAGCGCCACGCACCGCCAGAACTGCGACGTCGCCCGCCTCGTCGAAGAGGTGCTCATCCTCACCGAAAAGGACCTGTCCAAGAACCGCGTCCAGGTGGACACCAAGTTCCACGCCCGCCCGGTGGCGTGGGTCGTCCCGGGGCAGATCGAGCAGATCCTGGTGAACCTCGTGCTGAACGCGCGGCAGGCGATGCCCAACGGGGGCCGGCTGAAGATCGAGGTGCGCGACAGCGTCGACACCGACACCGTGGAAATCAAGGTTGCGGACACCGGTATCGGGATCGCCCCCGAGCAGTTGCGGCTCATCTTCGAGCCGTTCTTCACCACCAAACAACCCGACGAGTACGGGCGCGGCGGCACGGGCCTGGGGCTGAGCGTGTGCCGGCAGATCATCGAGCAGCACCACGGCCGCATTCGCGTCGAGAGCGTGGTCGGTAAGGGCTCGACCTTCACGGTGAAGCTGCCGAAGCGCCTCATGGACGATCCGGAGTAGTTGGAAGTGCGGAACGCGGAGCGCGGAGTGCGGAACAGAAGGCAAGAAGCAAGCGGCTTTCTTGTCTTCC
>DASWYH010000863.1:0-1773 GCA_036405095.1 Gemmata sp.
GCAAAGCGGCCTCACAGTTCACCATCTCGAACCTGACGATGGGTTGATCGCACCTCACGATGCACCTCGGAGCTTCTTGTCTGCGAGCAAAAGGAAGCGTTCGACCTGGGCCACGCACACCGGGCGCGGCCCCCAGAAGAAGACCGGCACGCCGTGGTCGAGGAAGATCCCGTGGGCGCGTCCCATCACCGACGACGGGTGCGCGTCCGACTCGTAGCGGTGCTCCATCACGTCCTCGACGTTCGCCTCGACGACCACCGCCGCCACGTCGAACCCGGCGAGCCGATACAGCTCTTTGCGGAACCGCAACCACTCCCGCGTCACCGTGCTCACGAAGTCGCCGAGTGACTTCCGCTCGATCGCCAACCGGTCGTGAAGACCGTCGATCGTGTAGTCGCCCGTCGACAGCGTCGCGACCTCGACCCCGAACTGCTCGCTGTCCAGGTCCGGACCCCAGCCGCGCTGCTCGCGCGAGTCCTGAAGCACCCGTAACTTCTGGGGCTTGTCGCTCATCGGGCGTACCTCGTGAAAGCCGCCCCGGCCGGAGTCGAACCGACAACCGCAGTCTTTGCGGTAGGTCCACACCCGGGGCAGAGAACGCGGCCGTCCTTGGCCGCGGCGAGTCGGCTCAAAATTGAACCGGCGAATCGGCCTCGGCGAGTTCGGTCGGGCCGAACTTCTCCGGGCGCCCGTCGGTTTTGCTGCGCTCGTTCAGGTAGAGGTTGTGGAACTCGTTGCTCTTCTTCTTCTTGCCCTTGAACTGAACGCCGACGATCACTCCCATCGCGAGCTTGAGTTGTGCGGAAAACGGGCGCTCGTTGGCCTTCGTCCAATTGGGCACGTCGAACCCGAGCGTCTCCAGGTCCTTCTTGAGTTGCGCGATCTGGGCGTCGTTCTTCTCGTATCCGGTGCCGCCCTTGACCTTCTTCATCAGGAAGTAGTTGTGTTCCACCTCCTTGCTGGCGAACGGCCCGTCGCTCACGACCGTGAGCTTGAAGGAAACGAGCGGCCCGCTCTTCGTGTCCTTCTGCTCGCCGTGTGTGATCTCGAACACGTACTCGCCATCGGGTAGGTTCTCCAGCCCGTTCTCACGGGTGCCCGGGTCTTTCGCCTTTTCGAAATCCTCGTCCAGATCAGCCATTGAGGTCGCCATGACTCGCCTTTCGTAAGTGCTGGTACAGGGTGAACGCCTCACCAGAGTGGGTAACCCAGGTCGGCGGGTATCCAAGTTCGGCCCAAGAGACGCGCCATACGGTCGCGTCACCGTAGCGCCGCGCCATCGCGCGGACCGCCGGGAACAGGTACTCGGTGTCAGGTACTTTTGGTGCCCGCGTCCCTGTCGTTGATGAACTGGATGCGGCCGTCGAGGATCGATTTCAGGTGCAGCGCGTCCTTGTCGCCCACCTTCTTTTTGGTGACCGCTTCGCGCAACTCGGGCCGGAGCGCGTTGATCTGCTCGATCGTCTCGCACGCGACGATCTTGTCCGCGAGCAACTTGTGCGCGGTCGGGTGTGCCTGCGGATCGGGTGGGTTCACCACGGTCGTGAGGGCCGGGGCGGATTCCGGGCTGCCGCCATGCCTCTGGCCCGCCGGGACGTGCGCCTTGTCGTCGTGGTAGGTCTGGGGGCCGGTCGGCGCCGCCGGAGCTTCGACCGGTGCGGCCGACTGCATCCAATCGAACAGCGGCTGCCAGAACTGCGGACCGGGCTTCACGCCGGTGGCGTTGTCCATCCGCGAGCAGCGCGTCTTGGTGACCTTGATCTGGTGCGCGAG
>DASWYH010000864.1:0-2318 GCA_036405095.1 Gemmata sp.
ACGTGATTCCGGGAGGGCGGCGAGCCATTGAACGCAGCGCACACGAGCCGGCTCAAGGAGTGCGCGCGTTTGTGACCGGGGCCGCGGGTCAGCCGCACGACGAGGTAGCCATCGGCGGTCAGCGCCCCCGTGTGAACGCGCCCCGAACGGACGTTCTTGACCCGGCCCTGATTGCTCACCTCATACCGCCCCTCGTACCCGGCGACGGCCCGCCACTCTTCTTTCACGCTGTACCTCCGGTGTCGAATGACAATACACCGCGAGGTCGTGGAACCGCCGCAAAACGATTATCCCGGTTGCGCGCCCCCGAATTCGGGAGCCGAATTCGGCTTCTCGTACCGAATTCCGCTGGGCATTCGGCCGAATAACCCAATGCCGTTTTCTCGGCGTCTCAGCAGAACTGCCGTCGGCCCACCAACGCACCGTGTCAAGTGGCTCTCGACTCGAATGGGGAAGTGATGAGAAACGGATGAGGTGGTTGCCGCGGGTCGTCGAGCAAGTGTATTTATTTAGCAGAGACAAGTGGGTGTTGAGGCAACTCATCTCAAGTCAGCACCCATCCGATTGGTAGACGGTAAGAATGAAAGCCTTCAAGACGAAGACTCATTCAAACCGAGGCCCCAAAATAGGTCTCGACTCGCGACCTTCTCTCTTCCCGCAACAAACCTCTTCGGCTCACCCACCTCCGCCCCGGACTTTCCTGCTCAATCATCGCCCCTGCATGTAGCTCACGATGTCGCGCTGCACCGGCGACAGGTCGCGGTGCGTCTCGGCGACATGAACCACGTCCCGGTTCCCGAACCAGCTGGCGATGGCCGTGTGCAGGTCGGCGCGTGCCGGCTCCGGCGGCAGAATCACCGACTCCGGGTTCGCCGGGTTCCGGACCAGTCCCTTGCCGGAGAACACGATGTTCCGCATCAGCCGGCCGACCTGCTGGTCGCCGTACCGACCGCTCCCACCGTAGGCCCGCAGGTGCTTCGACAAGAACGCCGTCTGCTCGGTCCGCGCCACAACACGAGTTCCGCCGGACGAATCCTTGAGCGCGTAATCGAATCCGCTGAACAGGCACTCCATCGAGACGAACCACTTGCCCTCGGCGATTTCCGCGAGGAGCGTGTCCATGCGCTGCTGGAGTTCGGGGGTCTGCCAGTGCTTGTACAGCACCCCCGCGGTGACGACGTGGAACTTAGCAGGAAGGGCCTCCACGACCGTGTCATCGGCGAGCGTCTTCCCGTCGGCGTCCATCACGCTGTTGCTCGTGATGTGCCCGATGATTTTCGAGTCGTCGTGCTCGTAGTTGAGCTGCTTGTCTTCAGGCGTGCGCCGGGCCACCCAGGTCTCGACCGGGTCGAACACGTCGTCGTTCTTGTTCCACCCCACCGTGCAGAGAATGGTGGTCAGGTGGTACAGGTCAATGTCGCCCGAAGCCGCCGTCACAAACTGGTGTTGTTTGGCCCTCAGCCGGGCCATCGTCTGCTGAGGAAGGGGGCGCGGCTCGCCCCCATGAACAGGCGACGCCCAGGCTACCCGGGCGGCAGACCGAATCGCCTGCTCAAGACCCGCCTCGCGCTCGGCGCGGAAAACCGAAATCGACTGCATCACTCTCTCACTGGTCACTGGATGGTCACGCCCGCATCGGGCAGGTGTTCCTTGAACACCCGGCCGACCTGCTCCTTGACGCTCGACAGCACCAGCTGCTGAATCTCCGGCGTCAGCTTGGACATCACCTCGGCACCGTTAATCACCACGTTCACCTGATGCGTGCCCGTGATGGTCAGGCTCTTCGGCATGTTGTTCATCGCCTGCGCCAGCGCCTGGGCCGAGCCCGCGAAAACGTTGAACGTCTGGGCCAGTTGCTGCGCCGCCTGACCGAACCCACCCGCCTGCTGGACGAACTGGGACAGCGTCGAGGACAGGTCCCCCATCGCCTTCACCGCCTCGCCCGAAAACGAGACCGTGCCGCCGCCGGACGAACCGGTGTTGGTTTGGGCCTGGGCCTGACCGCCGCTCGCGAGGTAGCTGACGTTGCCGACCGGTCCGCCCTGGTTGAACCGGGCCACGTTGTGAGCCCCAATCCGCGCGACCGCGGCCGTGTTCAACACGAACTCGCCCGGAGTGAGCAGGGAGGGCACGGTGTCGCCCGCTCCCGCACCACCCACGAGCCCGCCGGTCGCGAACCGCTTGACGTTGCCCGCGGTCCGGACCGCCTGCGAGCCGACCCGCGCGGCCGTGTACCGGCGCAGGGCCTCGTCGGTCCGGAACCGCTCCTCGAACGACCGGTCCTCGACCGCCGCCACCCGACCCGCGATGGCCCGCTG
>DASWYH010000865.1:0-12246 GCA_036405095.1 Gemmata sp.
CACAAGATCCTGAAGGTCGCGGCGGAGCAGAGCTTCAACTGCATCTCGGTGGAAGGGCACACCAGCACCAACGACACGGTGCTCTTGCTCGCCAACGGCAGCGGCCCGCCGCTCGCTGGAGCGGACCTGGAAGCGTTCGCGTACGAAGTGCAGCACGTGTGCGTCGAACTGGCCCGGAAGATCATTCTTGATGCAGAGGGCGCGGAGCACCTCATCACGATCGAGGTGGACGGCTGCCGCAGCGATGCGGAGGCCAAGCAGGTCGCCCGGACGATCGCCGAAAGCGCGCTGGTGAAGACCGCCGTGTTCGGCGCCGACCCGAACTGGGGCCGGGTGGTGTCCGCCGCGGGCTACTCGGGCGTGCCGTTCGACGAGAAGGACCTCTCGCTGTGGATGGGCGACCTACTCCTCTACCGTGCCGGGGCGCCCCTCCCGTTCGACGCGAGCGCCGCGTCCGCGTACCTGAAGCACAACCGCGAGGTGCATTTCAAGCTGCGGTTCACGCTCGGCCCGGGGCGCTGCACGTTCTACACCTGCGACCTCACCACCGAGTACGTGCGGCTGAACGCGGACTACACCACATGAGTGGTCAGTGGTCAGTGGTCATTAGTCATCCATCACCGTTCGGCTGCAATCAGGGTTATAACGACAAGCTTGAACCAACCGCCAACGACCAGCCCGGCCAATGATCAGTCACAATCTTGAGCACTGAGCACTGACTGATGACCACCCCGGCCAATGACCCTTTGCTGATCGATCTGAACGGCGTCACGCGCACGTTCGGGGCGTTCACCGCGCTCCGCGACGTAACGCTCGCGCTCCCGCCGGGGCGCATCGGGCTGTTGGGACCGAACGGGGCCGGGAAGTCCACGCTCCTCAAGATCCTGATGGGCCTGATCCCGCCGTCGAGCGGGACCGGGCGCGTGCTCAACGAACCGCTGGGCGGGGACCGGGACTCTGAGGGCAACTGGCGGCTGCGGCGGCTCATCGGGTTCATGCCAGAGGCCGATGCGCTCGTCCCGGGGCTGACGGGCGTTGAGTACGTTGCGCTCGCCGGCGAACTGTACGGCATGCCCCGGCGCGAAGCCACCCGTCGCGCCCACGAGGTGCTCTCGTACCTGGAGCTGGAAGAAGCGCGGTACCGGGGGGTGGAGGAGTACTCCGCGGGCATGAAGCAGCGCGCGAAGCTCGCGCAGGCGCTCGTCCACGACCCGCCCGTGCTGCTGCTCGACGAACCGACCTCCGGGCTCGACCCCGCGGGCCGGGATGCCATGCTCCGGTTGATCAAGGCGCTCGGGGTCGATCACGGGAAGTCGGTGCTGATCTCCACGCACCTGCTCGCGGACGTGGAAGCCGTGTGCGAACGGGTGGTCATCATTGCAGGTGGGCGGGTCCGGAAAGAGGGCACGGTGGCGGACCTGCGCGACCCGCGCCGGAACCGGTTCCGGGTGCGGGTGCAAGGCGAGCTGGTGCCGTTGCGCGCCGACCTCGAAGCCGCCGGGGTCCAGTTGCTCGCCGACAGCGGGCACGGGGAGTGGCGGCTCGCGCTGCCGGCCGGGTGGTCGAACCTGGCGCTCTTCCGGCACGCCGCGGAGCGCGGGGTTGTGATCCGCAGCCTCGTGCGCGACGAGGAGACGCTGGAAGAACTGTTCCTGCGCACCGTCGGGGTGTGATGAACCCGCCCCGCCCCGGGCCGCGGTCGCGATGTCCGGTGCGGGTGAACCCGAGCCTTCGCTATGGCGCAAACGGATACGCTGCTCCGCTACCGGCCGTGGCGCGGAACCCCGCACGGGCCGCTCTACGCTTCTACCGCGCTGGCGCGGGCGGCGCTGAAGCTGCTCCTGCGCCGGCGGCTCATGTGGGGGCTGTTCGCGCTCGCGCTGCTGGTGTTCTTCGGCTTCTTTTATGGTCAGTACCTCATGGTCCTGATCACCAGCCGGCTCGACACCGAATCGGTTCGCTTCGGCGGCGTTCAGGTGAACGCCCGCAACATCGCCCGGTTCCTCGAACGGTTCTTGCAGCTCAACGGCACGGACCACACGTTCGGGAACTTCATCTGGTATCAGGGCTACATCCTCGTCATCGTGCTCGCGCTCGCGGGGTCGGTGCTGGTGGGCAACGACTTCGCGCACGGGAGCCTGCCGTTCTACCTCGCGAAGCCCATCGGCCGCTGGCACTACGTTCTGGGCAAGTGCCTCGCGATCGGCGCCCTCATCGGCCTGCTCACCACGCTCCCGGCGGTCGCGCTCTGGGTCGAAGCCGGGCTGCTCTACGACTGGCAGTCGTACTACGTGGACAACTTCTCGCTGCTCCTCGGTATCATCGGGTACGGGGCGGTGCTGACCGGGGCGCTGAGCCTGCTGACGGTCGCCACGGCCGTTCTGGTGCGCCGGACGGTGCCGATGGCGATGATCTGGATGGGGCTGTTCGTGTTGCTCCCGATGCTCTCCGGGTGGCTCGTGGACGCCACCGAGAGCCGGCACTGGCGGCTCATCGACCTGTGGAACAACCTGTACCTGTGCGGGCTGAGCTGTCTCGGCGCGGACCACACGACGATCCGCCCGCAGCCGCAACCCGATTACGGGGCCGCGTGGGCCGCGGTGGCCGCGACGGCCGGCGGGTGCGTGCTGTACCTGCGGCGGCGGATCCAGGCGGTCGAGATCGTTCACTGATGCTCGGGGCGAGAGGGGCGATGCGCGCGGAACACCTGCGGGCCGGGGGCGGGCGATGAGTGACGAGGCCGAGAGCGCACCCGCCCTCGTGTCGGGGGCCGTCGCGCCCGCGGAGCCGGACCACCGGTCTCCCGGTGCCCGCCCGCCTTCGGTCGCGGCCCCCCCGCTGCTACTATTCGAGCAGGTGTCGAAGTGGTACGGCACGGTTCTGGCGCTGAACCAGGTGACGCTCGAACTGACCGGCGGGATCACGGGGCTGGTGGGCGCGAACGGGGCCGGGAAATCGACCCTGCTCCGCATGGCGAACGGGCAGCTCAAACCGACGCTCGGGCGGGTGCAGGTGCGCGGCGTGGACGCCTGGGACTGGCGGGCCCGGCGGCTCGTGGGCTACTGCCCCGACATCGACGCCTTTTATGAGGACATGTCGGGGCGCCGGTTCGTGTGGGTGATGGCCCGGCTGTGCGGCTACACGCGGGCGGAAGCGGCCCGCCGCACCGAGGGCGCGCTGGCGCGGGTCGGCATGTCGGACCGCGCCGACCGCGCCCTGCGCGGGTACTCGAAGGGCATGCGCCAGCGGGTCAAGCTCGCGCAGGCGCTGCTGCACGAGCCCGAGCTGCTGATCCTCGACGAGCCGCTCTCCGGGATCGACCCCATCGGGCGCCAGGAGTTGCTCGAACTGTTCCAGGCGCTCGCGGCGCAGGGGAAGTGCCTGCTCATTTCGAGCCACGAACTCGAAGCGCTCGAGAAGCTCACGAACCACGTCGTGATCATGGCCCGCGGGCGGGTCGCGGCGGTGGGCACCTTGCCCCAGATCCGTGACCTGCTCGACACCCACCCGGTCTCGGTGCGGATCGACGTGGACGCCCCCCGCGAGGTCGCGCGCCTGCTGCTCGCGCTGCCCGAGGTGCTCGCGGTCGATGTGGCCCCCCGCTCGGGCGCGGGGGCGGGCGCGCTGGTCGTGCGGGCGGACCACCCCAGGCGCTTCTTCGAGCGGTTCGGCCACCTCGTGGTGGAGCACCGCCTCGAGGTGCGCCGGCTCGAGCCGCTCGACGAGTCCGCGCACGCCATCCTGGGTTACCTGCTCGGGGGCTCGGGGAAGACGTGAGGCCCCGGCCCGCGGGCTCGGCCCGCCGGGCTCACTTATCCAGGCAGTCTTCGGAGTACGTGCTCTCGTAAACGAACTTGGTGCCTTCGCCCTGGTGGTTCACCAGTTCCGCCTTGGCGGTCAGGCGCGCGGCCTGGTACTTGCCCGCGGCCGTGTTGAAGTACACCTCGCCGGCCCACAGCATCGGCACGAGGGGGACCTGCTCCCCGGTCGTCTTCGGGGCCGCCTTGAGCGCGGTCCCCACGCCGACGATGAGGTAACCGTCCTTGGTGCCCTTGCTCGTGTACTTCTGGACGAAGTCGTAGCTCTCGCCGGTGCCGGCCGGCGGGTCGAGTTTCACCGCGAACGGCCGGTCCCAGGTCTTGCCCGCTTCGGGCAGCGCGTTCGGGAGCGTGAGCCGGAACGGCAGCTCCGCTTGCAGCCGGGCCGCGGTGCCGCCCTTGGCCTCTTTGACCTCGACGAGCTTGCCCTGCGCGTCCAGGCGCACGGTGACGATGGGCTTGTTCAGGTAATCGGCCATCGCCTTCGCGTCGGCGGGTCTGGTGGAGTCCACGGCCCCGGTGGTCCCGTCCGGCTGGCGGAACTCCTGCTTCATCTCCGTGATGCTCATTTCGAGCGTCGCGACGCCCTGCGGGTCCACGTCCTTCACGGTCCACTTGCGGACGAGCCCGAGGTTCGTGCGGGCCTCGGTCGTGACGGGCTTCTCGGTCTTCTCTTCGAGGACCGTTTCTTTCACGACCGTCTGCTGGACGACGCGGTACGTGTGGGTCTTGCCCGCTTCCCACTTGAACTGCGGCGCCGGGGCGGCGGGTTGCTGCGCGAGGGCCGACACGCTCACCGAGAACGCGAGCGCGAAAAGTGTGAACCGCACCATCACGTTGAAGCCTCCCTGAACCGGAATCGGGTCCGATTGGGGGGGCGCATACCGCGGGCACGGACCGGCGCGAAGGGCAACTGACCGTGCCGTGTGCCCCCGGCGCCGGGCGCCTTGGTTCTTTAGTTGCGCGGCGCGCGCGGGTGGCGGTTAATAAAATCGCCGTTGCAGGGTGCCCCCGTGTGCGGTTCTGATGCTGTAAGGGCCGCTCGGGTGCCCCGGTATCGGCTCTCGACACCACCCGCCTTCCCCGCCGTCGCTCGCGAGACCACAAAATGAGCGCATCACCCGAAATCGTTGTCATCGGTGGCGGCCCGGCCGGCTGCACCGCGGCCACCCTCATCGCCCAGACGGGCCACTCGGTGCGCCTGTTCGAGCGCGAGAAGTTCCCGCGGTTCCACATCGGCGAATCGTTCATGCCGGACACCTACTTCCCCCTCCGGCGGCTGGGGATGCTCGACAAAATGAAGTCGAGCGCGTTCACCAAGAAGTACTCGGTCGCGTTCGCCAACGACCAGGGCAAGGAGTCGCAGCCGTTCTACTTCTTCGAGAACAACCCGCACGAGTGTACCCAGACCTGGCAGGTGGTCCGCAGCGAGTTCGACAACCTGATGCTCCAGAACGCCCGCGAACACGGCGTGGACGTGCGCGAGGAGGCCCGCGTCCTCGACGTGTACTTCGACGGCGACCGCCAGACGGGGATCCGGGTTGCCTACGCCGACGGCACCGAGGAGGTGCTGCACCCGCGCGTGATCGTGGACGCGAGCGGGCAGAGTTCGGTCATCAGCAACCGGCTGAAGCTGAAGCAGTGGGACGACAAGCTGAAAAAGGCCGCGGTGTGGTCGTACTTCAAGGGCGCGAAGCGCGACCCCGGCGCGCTCGACGCCGGGGCGACGCTGGTGCTCCAATTGAAGGAGAAGAAGGGCTGGTTCTGGTACATCCCGCAGCACAACGACATCGTGAGCGTCGGGGTGGTGGCCGACCTGCCTTATCTTTTCAATGACAAGGACGCCTCACTGGAACAGATCTTCTGGCGCGAGGTCGAGAACTGCCCGGCGGTGAAGCGGCGCATTGAGGGCTCCGAGTGCGTGGACGTGTACCGCACGCAGAAGGAGTACTCGTACCGCTCCACGCGGCTCGCCGGGGACGGGTGGGTGCTGATCGGGGATGCGTTCGGGTTCCTCGACCCGATTTACTCGTCCGGGTTGCAGCTCGCGTTCACGTCGGGCGCGTTCGCCGCGGACGCCATCACCGACGGGCTGGCCAAGGGCGACCTGAGCGGCGCGCAGTTGGGGGCCTGGGGGCCGGGGTTCCTCAAGGGCATGGACCGGCTGAAGAAGTTCGTGTGCATCTACTACGACGGGTTCAACTTCGGCTACTTCATCCGCAAGTACCCGCACCTGAAGCGGCACGTGACGGACCTGCTGATCGGCAACGTGTTCAAGGACGCGCTCGATGAGGTGTGGGAGCCGCTGTACGAGGTGCAGCGCGAACTGGTGGAGAAGAAGCTCGAACCGATGCCGATGGCCACCAAAGCGGGCTGAGGCCGAGAAGGCGGGTTGGCCACAAAGGGCACAAACAAGAAGGCGGAAAGCGGTCGATCCACAGATTACACAGATTGAGAACCCAGAAAAGCACTCGTGGCCTCTCTGGGTTCTCAATCTGTGCCTCCTGTGTACTCTGTGGATCAAACTGTTCTTGTTGCTTGCCTTCTTTTTGTGCCCTTTGTGCCTTTTTGTGGCCACCCCGTCTTCGTTACTCCACCGTCCACAGGATGACCGAGTCGGCGTCCTTGACGTAAATGCGGTTGCCGGTCGGGATCGGGTAGGCGTAGGTCTTGTTGGCGCCCACCTTGTAACTCGCGAGCTTCTTGAACTCCTTGTCGTTCGGCTCGAACACGGTCAGCGTCCCGTTGGGCGGCAGCGCGAGGAGCACCGTTCCGGCGTCCACGATGTTACCGTACCCGCGCCCGCCGGAGAGCGGTTCCGCCCACGCGGTTTTGCCCGTTTCGGCGCTCACGCAGAACAGCTTGTCGGACGAGGTCAGCCCGAACACGCTGTTGCCGTGAACCACCGGCGTGTTGTAAAGCGCCGAGTTGTCCTTGTTGGTCCACGCCTCTTTTGCGGTGAACGTGTCGCCGGCCTTTTCGATCTTCACCGCCCGCGTGCCGCGGTTGGAGCCGGAAAAGATCACGGTCGATCCGCTCACGAGCGGGGTCGAGGAGTTGTACCCGCGCCCGCCGGTAACGGGGTACTCGGTCTTCCACAGCTCCTTGCCGTCGGCGGCGCTGAGGCCCACGAGGCTCGAACTGGTTTCGGCCACGATCATCGTCGTACCGCCGATCGTCATGCTGACCGGTGAGGCGTAGGCGGCCGGCCCGCTGGTCCATTTCCACTTTTCTTTGCCGGTTTCGAGGTCGTAAGCCGCGACCCCGCCCTTGCCCCCGCCGCCCTTGCCCCGGCCCTCGCCGCCGTACTGGGCCACCACGAGCTTGTTCACGACGACCGGCGAACTGGACGTGTGGAACGGCGGCAGCCCCTCGGTTTCGGTGCGCCACGCCTTCTTCCCGGTCGCGGCGTCGAAGCACGAGATCGTGCCGTTCACGCCCATCGTGACGACCTTGCCGTCGGCCACCGCGGGCGAGCACCGCGGGCCAGGGAACCCGCTGTCGGCGCCGCCCTTGAACGCCGCGTCGTACTTCTCGATCCAGACTTGCTTTCCGGTCGCGGCGTCGAGGCACCGCAGGACCTCGGCCCCGCCCTCGCGGGTGAACACGAACAGCTTGTCGCCGACGAGTGCGGGGGTCGCGACCCCGTCACCGACGGTCACCTTCCACTTCTGTGTGAGTTCCTTGGGCCACTCTTTGGGCGCCTGGAAGTCGGTGGCGCGGCCGTCGCGGTTGGGGCCGCGCCACTGGGGCCAGTCGCCACCGCGTGCGGGCTTGGGCGCCGCAACCCCGGCGAGCGCAACGACCGCCGCAAACGTCGCGGCGAGGAGCAACGGCCGGCGGTGCGACCCGGTGTGCGTGTGTGCCATGTGAGACCCCCGAAGATGCGGGAACGGGAGGGCGATTCCCGCGTCATCCTATCGCGGTCCGTGCCGGAAAGTCCTGAGAACGCTGTGAGTGCGCGGCGCGGAGGGCCCACTCGGTCCGGTGCGGGAGGGAAGGGGGGCGGGGCTCGACACACGTGACCCGCATTCCGCAGCCCCTTCGGCGCCGGTGGCCGCTCGGAACCCCGGGACGAAATTGAGCGGTTCGGCCCGGCACAAAACGCGCACTATGTTTCCGCACGCCACGAACCGCGCACCTCCGCGCCCATTTGAGATCTCACCATGAAAGCACGGGCGATCGTTCTCGTTGTGGGCATCGGAACGGTTCTCGGCGTCGGGGGCTTCGCGGCGTACCGGAGCCCGTGGGTGCGGTCGCTGTTCGCCCGGAGCAGCGCGAACCCCGAAGAGGTGGCGCGCGCGAAGAGCGCCAAGCTCGCGAATCACAAGCCCGCGGACGCCGCGACCGGTTACCCGCAGTGGCGCGGGGCCGGGCGCGCCGGCGTCGCGCCGGCGGGATCGTTCCGCACCGACTGGGACCGAGCGCCCCCCAAGGAGTTGTGGCGGCAGGCGGTCGGGGGCGGGTACGGCTCCTGCGCGGTGGTCGGGGGGAAGCTGTACGTTCAGGACCGGCAGGGGGCGAACGAGCGCGTCGTGTGCCTCGACGCCGAATCCGGAAAGCCGCTCTGGGAGCACGCCTACGAAGCCGCCCAGGCGGGCACGGACCGCAGCTACGCCATCGGCCCGCGGGCGACCCCGACGGTACACGGGAACTGGGTGTTCGCCGTCGGCGGGGCGGGCAAGCTGATCGCGCTGGAGGTCGAGGGCACCACGCCGGCGGTGCGCTGGGAACACGACCTGCTCGCCGAGTTCCGGGCCGACCTGCCGCAATGGGGGGTGGCGTGCTCGCCGCTGCTCCTGGGCGAGTTGGTCATCGTCCAGCCGGGCGGGAGCGGGGCCGCGGTGGTCGCGTTCGACGCGCGCACCGGCGCGGTGAAGTGGAAAGCCGGATCGAACCCGCCCAGCTACAGTTCGCCGGTGGCCGCGAGCGTCGGCGGGCTGGAAACCGTGTTCGCGTTCCTGGGCGACGCGCTCCTTTGTGTGCGCGCGTCCGACGGTAAGGTGACGGACTCGTACCCGTGGGCCACGGAGTTCCACGGGAACATCGCCACCCCGCTCGTGGTCGATGACGAGTACGTGTTCATCTCGTCCGCCTACGGCATGGGGTGCGCGCTGCTGCGGGCCGAGCGGAACGGGGACGAGGTAGGGCTGGTGAAGGTGTACGAGAACCGCCGGCGCGGGTTCGCGAACCACCACGCGACCAGCGTGTTCAAGGACAAGCACCTGTTCGGCGTGGACGGCACGAAGGGCGAGCGCGGGCTGAAGTGCGTCGAGTTCATGACCGGCCAGGAGGTGCCGGACTGGGAGGCCCCCCGGATCGGGCAGGCGAGCCTGATCCTCGCGGGCGACCACCTCATCGCCCAGACCGCCACCGGCGACGTGTGCCTGATCGAGGCCAACCCGAGGGAGTACGCCCTCGTCGCGAAGCTCTCGAAAGTGTTGAGCGGCCGGAACAACTGGGCCACGCCCGCGCTGGCGAACGGGCTGCTCTACGTGCGCGACGAGGAGAAGGTGATCTGCTTCGATGTGCGGCCGTGATCCCTGGGACCGGGGGCGTCCCGCCCGCTGAGCTGTCGTTCCGATTAACGCCCATCGGGTCGCCTGAACGCGACCGCGGAGCGCGGGCGCCGCCCGCTTCATTCTGCCGTAATCCCTGGGACCGCGGGCGTCCCGCCCGCAGAGCTGCGGTTCCGATTAACGCCCGCCACGTCGTCCCGCCCGCTTCATGACGCGGAGCAGCGGGCGCCCGCCTGGCAACACGTGCCGGGGCACTTTGCGGCACCCGCCTTGGCCTCGGTACCCGCGGAGCAGCGGGCGGGACGCGCGCTGGGCTTCGGGGGTGGCAGCGGCTGGGACCGCGGGCGTCCCGCCCGCCGGGCTTCGGGGCGCTTTGCGGAACCCGCCCAGGCCTCGGTACCCGCGGAGCAGCGGGCGGGACGCCCGCGGTCCCAGGGATCAGACGGCGGCCAAGCGCCGGACCGCTTCGGCGTGAACGAGGCCGTTCGTCGCGAGCAGCCCGTTCGTCTGCTTGAACCCCGGAGCCTGGTACGAAACCGCGCCCCCGGCGAGGAACGTGACCGTGCCGCCCGCCTCGGTCACGAGCAGGTGCCCGGCGCAGATGTCCCAGTCGGCGAACGTCCCGTAGGTGTTCGCGTACACGTCCGCCTCGCCCCGCGCGACGAACGCGAGCTTCACCCCGCCCGAGTACGTTTCGATCACGGTCTTCGGCGCCAGGGCCCGCACGGGCTTCGGTGACATGCCCGTTTTCGCCCAGCTCTGAACCAGGACCAGCTCGCCGAACTCACGAGCCGAAACGTGGCAACGGGTCGGTTCCGCCGTGCCCACCTGGAGCCAGCACCCGCCCCCTACTTGCGCGAACGTGGTGCGGTCCTGGGCCGGCTCCGCCACCACGCCCACGACCGGTTGCCCGTCCACCAGGAGCCCGATCATCACCGAGAACTGCCCGACCTTCTTCGCGAACCCGCGGGTCCCGTCGATCGGGTCCACCACCCACGCCCGGCGGCCCGACTTCGGGACCGCGTCGAACGCCGGGGTCGATTCTTCCGCACACAGCGCGTCGTTGGGGAACCGCTCGTGCAGGAACCCGAGGATGAGTTCCTGCGACGCCTTGTCCGCGTGGGTGCTGATCGACACCGGCGCGTCCGGGATCGGCACGAACGCCTCGTACTCGCTGCGGAGGAGCGCGCTGGCGCGGGCCGCGGCCTCGCGGGCGGCGGCCAGTTCGGGTGCGTAGTCGGTCATTCTTGGTCCTTGAGGGCCGGGTGCTCGATCGCGGTCCCGTCGGCGGTGAGCTGTAACCCGCGGTACGCCTCGTTGTCTTTCCAGAGGTCGTCGTGCGTGCCCGACGATTCGATGTGCCCGTTGCGGAGCAGGAACACCCGGTTCACGTGCTTCAGCGTCGAGAGCCGCTGCGCCAGGAAGATGAGCGTGCGCCCCGCGGAGATGCGCGCGAGCGTGTCGTCGAGCAGCGCGAGCGTGTCCTCGTCGATCGGGCCGGTCGGCTCCTCAATGACCAAGATGGACGGGTCGCGGAGCAGGGCCCGCGCGAGCGCGATGCGGAACCGCTGGCCCAGGGTGAGCGCGTGCCCGGTCGGCCCGATCAGGGTCTCGTACCCGAAGGGCAGCTTCTCGATGAACTGGTGCGCGTGCGCCACCTTCGCGGCTTCGATGATCTGGGGGAGCGGGTGCTCCGGGCTGCCCACGCCGATGTTGTTCGCCACGGTGTCCGTGAACGTGAGGTCGCTGAGCATCACGAGCGCCACCTGGGCGCGGAGCGACTCGTGCGTCACCCACCGGATGTTCTTGTCCTCGATCCGGATCTCGCCCGAGGTCGGGTCCAGGAACCGCGGGATCAGCGCCACCAGCGAGTGCTTCTCGATCGTGTTCGGCCCCACGATCGCGATGCTCGCGTGGGCCGGCACCGCGAACGTCACGTTCTCCAGCAGCCGCTGGCCGCTCGTCGGGTCGTTGAGGGTCACCTGGCGGAACTCGATGCGGGTCGTCAGCCCCGGCAGGAACTCGGCGTCCGCGACCTCGGTCGCCTCGCCCCGGCGGTCGAGGAACTCGAACACCGCGTCGGCGGCCTCGCGCCCGCGCCGCACCTTCAGCCCGTAGTCGAACAGCCCGGCGATCGGGGCCCCGAGCGACACCAGCGCCACCGCCAGCACGGCCAGCCCGGCGACCGTGAACCCGCCGGCGAGCACGCCCCGCGCCGCGAGGTACAGGAGCGCGACCCCGGCCACCAGCACCACCGACCCGAGCAGCGGCCCGGCCAGCGCGCGGCCCCGCATCTTGCGCCAGTTCGCGCGGGCCGATTCGTTCAACTGGCGCTCGACGCGGGCCTGGTTGAACCGCTCCATCTGGAAGCACTTCACGAGCCGGAACAGCGACATGCTCTCGTTGAGCAGCGCGAGCGCGGCGCGCGCCTGCCGCTCCCCGCGCCGGCCCTCGCGCCGGAAGTGCGCGGCCACCTGCCCGCCGACCAGCCACACGAGCGCCGCGAGCGCCAGGAAGCTGAGCGCGAGCCAGAAGTTGACCAGCAGGATGAGGCCCACGAGCAGCGCCGCGGTGAGCGGGTAGCGGGTCGCGCCCGCGAGCCGGGCGTGGATCGCGTCGCCCACCTCTTCGACCCGCCGGGTGAGCAGGTCCGCGGCCTCCGCGGTGCCGACGCTCTGCATCGTGAGCGAGCTCAGCCGGTACGTGTGGAAGTACACCGCCCGGCGCACCTTGGTGACCGCGTCGAGGGTGACCGCCGCCGAGAGGTACGCCAGCGCGTTCACCAGCACCCCGCGGACCGCGGCGAGCCCGAACGCGAGGACGAACAGCCCGGTGAGGTAGGTCACGTTCGCCGACCCGGTCGCCCCGGGGCGCCACGTCCACCCGTTCCAGGCGGCCAGGCGGCCCAG
>DASWYH010000866.1:0-1842 GCA_036405095.1 Gemmata sp.
GAAACGCCGGCGCCCGGTTTTTTCCCTTCTGCGCATTCGTAAACCACCCGAATCGGACCGCCAAACCGCCCGGGAACCACGGTTGCGTCCCCACCTCGCCGGGTTGGTACGAGGCTTTTCGCCCTCAATCACCAAACCAGAAGCCACCGCCCTCGAAATGGTCCGGAACGAACGCGAACCGAAGCGAACCGAATTGCGCCGGGCGTCCCGAAGCTCTTCGATCGGCACCTACAATAAGGACGGCGCCCGAAGCTCACTCTATCCGAATGCGGTCTCCCCATGCCCGACGAACCACTCTTTAAAAGCTCTGTGCCCGGTTACACCGTGCGCGCCGGGAAGGTGCGCGATGTGTACGACCTCGGCGACGCGCTCGTCATCGTCGCCACCGACCGCATCAGCGCGTTCGACTGGGTGTTGCCCACGCCCATCCCGGGCAAGGGCAAGGTTCTGACCGCAATGACCCTGTTCTGGCTGAAGTGGCTCAACATTCCGAACCACTTCCTCAGCGCCAGGCTCTCGGATCTGCCGGCCGCGTTTCAGCGCGAGGAGTTGGGAGGGCGGACGATGCTGGTGAAGAAGGCCGCCGTGGTGCCGGTGGAGTGCGTGGCCCGCGGCTACCTCCTGGGGACCGGGTGGAAAGAGTACCAGCGACACGGCACGGTGTGCGGGATCACGCTCCCGCCGGGGCTCCCGCTCGCGAGCAAGCTCCCGGAGCCGCTCTTCACCCCCGCGACCAAAGCCGAAGACGGCGCGCACGACGAGAACATTTCCTTCGAGGTGATGGCGGGCGCGGTGGGGGCCGAAACCGCGACCGAACTGCGGGCCAAGACGCTCGACGTGTACCGCCGGGCCGCCGCTCACGCCGAGAGCCGCGGAATCATCCTCGCGGACACGAAACTCGAATGGGGGCGGCTCCCGAACGGCGAGTTGATCCTCGTGGATGAGGTGCTGACCCCGGACAGCTCGCGGTACTGGCCGAAGGACCAGTACCGCGCAGGGGAATCGCCGGTGTCGTTCGACAAGCAGTTCGTGCGCGACTGGCTCGAAAGCGCCGACTGGGACAAGTCCAGCCCGCCGCCGGCGCTGCCGGAAGCGGTGGTGAACCTCTCCGCCGACAAGTACCGTGAGGCCCTTGACCGCCTCACGACGTGATGGCCCTCTCGTGCCCGCGGGCACAAGAGTTGCTGCGTCAATCACGACAGACAATCATCGGCCATAAACCGTCTGGTAATTGATGCAATGGCGATTGGGCTCGCCCCCGCGCCCATTATCGGAGCGCCTTCACAGCCCGAGCGCCTTCCGCTTCTCGGCCACGAACCCGACGTGGTGCGGGATGTGGTTGATCGCCATGCCGAGCACCTTTTCCAGGGTCAACAGCCCGCGCTTGTTGTGGTTCCCGGTGAGCTGCAACTGCTCCGGCTTCAGCCCGCGGATGATCCGCGCCATTTGTGCGCGAAGCGCGCCGACCACGGCGAGTTCTTCTTCCACGTCGCGCTCCTGGTAGCCGAGTTCCTTCACGAACTGGTCTTCATCTGCCACCAACAGGAGCGGCACCTCGGCCGCCATCGCGATGATGCGCTTCATGCGGTCCGCGAGGATCAGCTCAAAATCGCTGACGTGGCACACCACTTCGAGGGTGGACCACCGCCCGGGCACCGGGTGCGCGGTGAGCTGAGCGCGGGTCATCCCGGCGACCGCGGCGCGCAGTTGCGCGGCCCCCGCGAGGTACTGGTCGGCGAGTTCTTGAGGCGTCGGCATGTCTTCGCTCGTTCGGCGGTCGGGCGACTTTGTGAGAAGAATTCCAGTAGTTTCAAGTGGTCAGCGGTTAGTGCTTGGTGGGGA
>DASWYH010000867.1:0-4624 GCA_036405095.1 Gemmata sp.
ATCGGCCCCGCCCGCGTACTGGTACAGGAACTTGAAGTTGCTCGCCCTGAGCGTCGGGTCCATCGCCTTCGCCTGGTCGATCTGAACGCGCCACCCCGGTGCGGGTTTGCGCTCCGGCACGGGTTTCGCCCCTGAGAACGCGACCGCCTTGATGTGGCCCTTCGTAAACGTCCCGCCGCTGAACTTGGTCACTTTACCGTCCACCGTTCCATCAAACGCGAGCGCGTTGACGCCCTTGTACTGGAGCGTCCCGGCGAGCGGCTCCGGCACGCCCTTGACCGCAACCGATGCGGACTGCTTGTCGTAGTCGTACTTGATCGACTCGATGGAACTCACGGGCACGTAGGTGATGATGCCCTTGGCGTAGGTGGTGGAGTGCGGCTCGCGCAGCTCGAGCACGAGCCCCCCTTTCTTGTCGTCGGGGTCGGCGAGCCACGCGAGCCGGCGCGTCCCCGCTCCGAACCGCACCGCGGACACCTTCACCTCCTTGTTGTCCACATCGGTCACAACCGCCTCGCCGGGCGCATCCGCCCGCGGGGCCGCCGGAACCGCCGAAGCCAGCCCGCCGGCCAGCACCAATCCGACGCCCACCCAAACCCGGCGCAGCATGAGAACTCCCTCGGGGTCCGTTTCCGGTTGCAAGGTCTCGGTTCCGGCGCCCCAGCGAGCAGCCGGCGCGGGGCGTTGACCCGGAGTTCGGAACCGGGACCGCAGCGCCCCCGCTCTTGCGGGGCGCGATTCATGGTCGGGCGGAACTGGGGGCCGGGCAAGGAAAAAGTCCGGGGTGCGAGCGCAGACCGTCTTGCGGGTCGGGGGATGGCGCGACATAATCACCTCACAAGCAAGCGGTCGGCGCCTGAGAATGGCCGGTCCGCGCCCCGCCGTACTCGACGGAAACGGGTCCAAACCGTGGACGACATATTCCTGCCAAGTGGTCGTCTCCGCCCCGACATCCTGGACGAAGCCACCGCGCGCGTCCTCCGGGAAGCGCTCGGGCACACCCGGGCCACCAACTGGGACAGCGTGCGGACGCCCCACCTTTTCATGGGGTTGCTCGCGGCCCCGGACTCGGGCGTCTTCAAGTGGGCCGGGAAACTCGGGGCCGACTTGCCCGGCCTGCTCGACCAGTTCCGCGACCTGTTCCACCAGCCGAACGCCGAACCCGTTCCCCCGCTGCTCCTCAACCGAGAGTTCCTGTCCGACAACGTGATCCGGCTCCTGCGCGACGCCCACGGGCGCGCCTGCGATTGCGGGCGCGATGTCGTCACCCCGATGGACCTACTCATCACCCTGTTCACCACCCCGAACAGCATCGTTGCGGAGTGCTTCGAGCGGATCGGGGTCACCGCCGCCAAGCTCACCGAGTTGGCCGTTTTGGCCGAAAAAGACGCACCGGCCAAGTAAAGTGAGGGGCGGCAAGAATTCGTTCTTGCCGCCCCTTACTGCTTCATTGCTTTCCTGTCTTGCCTGACTCCTCTCCCGGCCCACGTTCCTCTTTGCGGCGGAATCCGTATTTTTCGCGCCCCTCGGTCCGCCACCGCAAACGGGCGTGAGCTAGGCTGCCCACATCTGAGATTGTCTCGACGGACCGCGCTTTCGGCGCGGGATGAGGAACGCCACCCATGAAAATGGTCACTGCCACGAACCAAGGGGGGCGCCGCGGGAGCATCCTGCCGATGCTCGGCGTTTGCCTGATCGGACTGTTCGGGTTCGTTGCTCTGGCGGTGGACTTGGGCATGCTCGCGGTCTCGCGCACCCAGAGCCAGAACGGGGCCGATGTGGCCGCGCTGGTGGGCACCCGGACCCTCAACAACAAAGACGGCGTCGCCTACAGCAACCTGCCCGCGGCGGTCGCCGCGGTGAACAGCACGGCCACCACCAACCCGCACCTGAGCGCGAACTTTACAAGCTCCCAGATTAGCAAGATCGAGGCCGGGCAGTACCTGTACGACACCAACAGCCAGACGTTCCGGGTGAGCAACTGGACGACGGTGGGCGGGGCCGCCGGCGGATCGGCGAACGTTACCGCCCCCGGGGGCTCATCGTGGACCGCGCTGCGGGTCACGATGAGCGTGTCCCAGCCCACGTACTTCATGCGCGTCTTCGGGGTCACCACGATGCCCAGCGGGGCCAGCGCCACCGCCGTGTACCGCCCCCGCGACATCGCGTTCGTGCTCGACATGACCGGGTCCATGAAGTACGCCAGCACGTTCGGTTACGACCTCGACCCCACCTACGGGGTCAATTACGTGTCGATGAACCCGGACCCCCTCGTACCCAAAGTCGGGCACTACGCCACGGTCCAAAGTGCGCTGATCGCGTCGGCCGACCTGGCCCAGTCGTCCGGCGAGGCGATGCCGCGGAACAACTACACCGTCACCACCCCCGGCGGCCCGCCGATCGTTAGCTCGTTCTACTACGACCCGAGCAACTGGAGCAACCCGACGACCGCGGCCTACCCGCTGACCACGAAAGCCGACGGGAGCCCGAACCTACTGCCCGCGTTCCAGCGGTGGTCCCCGCCCGCGAGCGGGGGCGACCCGTCCAACTCCGTTGCCCCGACTTACAATTTTACCGGCTACAACCCGATGCACCTGGGGAACGAGGCGAACCCGAAGGGGCCGACCCCGGCGCCGGACAACTACGGGACCATGACCGACGCCTCGGGCCTCGCGTACAAGGGCGACCGGTGGCGCCGGCGCACGGGCGCCATCGACAAAACGACAACCAGTTGGTCGAGCGGGAACAACCAGGCCGCGTATCACGCCGCCGACCTGCTCGGGTACACCGGTTCCAACCCGCCCACCGCCGGCGTCAGCCCGAGCCCGGCGTTCGCCACCAACTGGACCAACTTCCGCGACCCGGTGTGGGAGAAGTACGGGTACGACCTCGACATCGTGAAGTACCGCACCGCCCGCGGCGCGTCCAACGGGCCACTCAATCCGACCACCTACCTGTCGAACAACGGGAACAACACGAACAACATCCTGGTCCCCACCGCCGACCGCTTCGTCGGCTACTCGATGGGGCCGGGGCACTGGGGCAAAACGTTCTACATCTGGCCGCCCGACCCGCGCGCCCCGGATATGAGCCAGGCGTCCGGTGGCGACTGGCGCGTCCGCTTCTTCCTCAACAGGAGCGGGGGCACCCTCGACCCCGATATCGACAACAACACCACCAACGGGAGTTCGTCCGGCAAATACGAGGGCATCAACGAGGTGCTCCTGAACAACACCGGGTCCGGGTACACCCTGACGCTCGCCAGCAACCAGGTGAACTATGTGTCCATCTTGAAGTGGCTCAAGAGCGGGCCGCAGGTGCTCCCGCCGAACCTGCGCGCCGGGCGGGTGCTGTACTACTCGTCGATTCCGGACGACGTGAACACCGGCACCGGGAACACGCAGCAGAAGCTCGACAAGGCGTTCTGGAAGGCGTACATCGACTTCGTGCTCGGCACCGGCAGCTATACCGCAACGACCAACCTGTACGGTGCGGCCGATAGCTGGAGTTCGAGCCCGGTTTCGGTCACCACGTTGGACCTCGGGTCGTACAAGTTCTCCTGGGAATCAGGTTCATCGAAGCCGTACATGCGGTACACCACCAGCCCGCTCCGGCCGCGGCTGCACATGTGGTTCGGGCCGCTCTCGATGATGGACTTTCTGACCAATGTGAACGGCAACTGGACCGCCGGAACCGTGTACGAGGCCCAGTGCTGGCAGCTCAAGGCCGGGGTGAACGCGGTGCTCAACGACGTGAAGAACAACCACCCGAACGACTATAGCGGATTGGTGTACTTCGCCCAGCCGCAGCACAACGGGGTGCGCATCCCACTGGGCCAGAACTACAAGCGCATCCAGAACGCGCTGTTCTACCCCCGCGACCTCGTGGACGCGATCACCAACGGCGACATCACCAGCGAGTACCGCCCCTATAACACGTCGCTCAGCGGGTACACTGCGGATATCATCCCGAACGCGGACGGGGGCACGGACCCGCCCACCGGGTTAGGTTACGCGTTCAACCTGTTGTCCCCTTCTACCATCTCGGCCGCGACCGCCGCGGGCGCCGGGAGCGGGCGCCGGGGCGCCCAGAAGATCGTCATCTTCGAGACCGACGGGGTTCCGAACCAATACCGCAAACCAACGTTTAACGCGCGCGGGTACAACTCGTACTACACGCTCGCGAGCAGCGTCACCAATGGGAACAACGGCGACCTCACCAACATGGGTTACGCAAAGGGGATCATCCAACAGATGGTCAAGCAAATGGCTTCGACCGCGACCACCTCCGGGATCGGCCCGGACAGCGGGCTCTCGTTGCCCAACGCGCCGGCCAAGGTGTACCCGATCGCGTTCGGCGACCTGTTCGACACGGTGCGCTCGCCGAACGCGACGTTCCGCCCGACCGCCAACCAGTTCCTTGCCGATTGCGCCTTCCTCGGCGGGACCGGGGCGTCCGGGCAGACCCAACTGCCGGACTCGCAGATCATCACCGGCACCTACGACCAGCGCATCACCAACCTCCGTAACTGCCTCGAGCGCATCTTCCAGAGCGGGGTGTCCGTTGTGCTGATTGAGTAGCGTTGAGCGTTAGTTCAGCGAAACGTTCGCGGCGGCGGGCACCT
>DASWYH010000868.1:0-1576 GCA_036405095.1 Gemmata sp.
GGAACCACGACCCGCGCGGTTGAACCAGGCCGCCACCCGCAGGTACTGCTCCTGCTCGGTAGCGGTGCTGGAACAGCGGTCCTCGCGCGGGGTGACTGACAATTGGTCCGGCCGACGCAACATCGGCCTGTCGCAGAGCGACGAGCTAAACGCGCGGCCCGACACGCTTCGCGCGGGTTACGCTTTCACCTCGACCGGGCCGCGGCGCCACCGGAACACGTCGCGAACGCCGGCGTAGATGCCGTAGCTCATCAGGAGCAGCACGGCCGTGCCGATCGCGAAGAAGATGGCGTGTTCGGTCATCCCGTCCGGGTAGTCGCGGCCGTTGATTTCGACCTTGAAGAACGCTTCCGCGTGGTGCGCGAGCAAGCTGAACATGGGTTCGCTCCGGTGTCGAGTGTCGGGGGCAGTGTGTGGGAATCAGTTTCGGCGTGGCCACGGGCGGTGTCAAGAACTTGCGGGGCCGAATTCGTCACTGCGGATACCGCCCGCCGGGGTGGCGCTTTCACCGGGCGGTCACTTCGGCGGGGTGAAATCGGCGATGTAGATCTGGGCCGCCTTCCCGCCCTCGCGGGACGAGGTCCACATGACCTTCGTGTAATCGGGGCCGAACACCGGGAGCACGTCCTGCCCCGGGGCGAAGGTGATGCGCGCCCGCTGGCCCGTTCCCGTGTCCATCCAGTAGAGGTCGTAGTTCGGCGGCGCGAGGGGGTTCGAGTGGTCCGCGCCCGTGTAGATGATGTGCTTACTGTCCTTGTACCAGTAGGGCGCCCAGAACACCCACTTGTCGTCGCTGGTGAGGGCCTTTTCGCCGGTGCCGTCGGCGTTAATCACATAGAGCTGGAGCCGGTCCTTTTCTTTGCGGTCGGCGCGGAACACCACTTTCTTGCCGTCCGGGCTGAGGAACGGCCCGCCGTTGTAGCAGTTCGGGGCGTCCGTGAGGCGCTTCGCGCCGGTCCCGTCGGCGTTCATGATGAAGAGCTGCACGTTGCCCGCGTTCCCGGCGCTGTAAACGATCCGCTTGCCGTCGGCGGAGTAGCTGCCCTCGGCGGTGTACACCTTGGCGTTGGGGGTGAGGCACTTCAGCTCGGTGCCGTCGAGGTTGGCCTCGTAAATCTTCATGTGCGGGTCGAAGTCCCACGAGTACCGCCGGCGCACGCCGTTCTTCTTGTCCTCCGCGCGCTGCTTGATCTCGGCCTCCTGGAGCTTCTTGGTGTCCGGGTCGCTGTGGCTCGACGCGAAGATCACCTTCTTACCGTCGGGCCGGAAGTAGCCACAGGTGGTGCGCCCGTTTCCGGGGCTGATGCGGGTCGCCTTCCCGGTCTTCAGGTCCATGATGAAGATCTGGTAGAACGGGTTGCCCGTGTCCTTCTCTTCGGCCTGGAAGATGATCTTGGTGCCGTCCGGTGAGAAGTACCCTTCGCCGGCGCGCACGAAGTCGGTTGTGAGCTGCTTGATGTTCTTGAGGTGAGTGGCTTCGGCCGCTTTCCAGTCCGCCGGGTCGGCCCCGGGCGCGAAGGCGAGGGTGAGCAGGAGTGCGTTCATGGGTGCGTCCTTTCGGGTGCCGGGTGCGGGG
>DASWYH010000869.1:0-7133 GCA_036405095.1 Gemmata sp.
CATCTGCGAGGGCGCCACAACCGGTGTCTCGTCCTTTGACCCGATTCAGCACTTGCGAATGACGCCGGCCAGAACGCCGAGGATGCGGATGTCCTGTCGGGTCGGGTCCACGACGATCGGCTCCATCGTGCTGTTCATGGGGTGGAGGTGGATCTCGTTTTTCCTCCGGTAGTACTTCTTCAGGGTCATCGCCTTTTCGATCATCGCAACCACCTTCTCACCGTTTTCGCACGTCTCGGCCTTGCGAATCACGACGAAATCACCGTCGGCGATGTGGCCCTCGATCATCGACGTGCCGCGCACCTTCACCACGAACAGGTCTTCCGAACCGAACAGCTCGCGCATCTCGAGCCGCTCATCGTCCTCGTCGGATTCGATCGCCTTGCCCGCGGCGACCACCCCAACCAGGGGCAGGCTGAACCCACCGGAGGTGACACCGGGAATCGTGATCCCGCGCGCCTGGGCCTTTTGAGAGTTTTCGCCCTTCTGAACCCGGTTGATGTACCCCTTCGATTGGAGGGCCTTCAGGTGGCACATGACACCGTTCGGCGAGGAGATGCCGAACTCGGTACAAATGTCGCGGATCGCGGGCGGGAAACCCTTCTCCTCAATGTGTTTGCGGATGTAGGTGTAGATCGCTTGTTGCTTCAAGGTCAGCGGGGTGCGCTCGGACATGGGGTCGTCTCCGATGTGAGGGGGAGCAGACAGACGGTCCCCCAGCAGGGTGTCCGTGCTATCGGTGTGTTCGTCACGGGACGGCGTCGCGAGCATTCGAGTTTCCTTAAATGACCCAGCCAGAACAATCGTTACGTCCGTCCACTTATGTATGGAAGTATAAGTAACAACTGTTCACAGCGAAAGAGAAAAATTGTGGCTTTCGGACCCCGCGCGATACCATTTCGCGAAGAAGTAAGGCTTGTTACCTCTTCAGGGCGTGTCTCTTGGAGCTACCGACCCCAACCTGGTTCCCCGATCTGTTCGCCGCGCTCCTTGCCGGCCGCGATCTCACCGCGTCTCAGGTCACCGGTGCGGTGCGCGACCTCGTCGCCGGGCGCGTGGACGAAGCCCGTGGCGCGGCGTTTCTGACCGCCCTCCGCATGAAAGGCGAAGCGGCCGAAGAGGTCGCCGCAGCGGCCCTCGTGTTGCGCGAGCAGATGCTCCGGTTGGTGCCCGTGTCCGGCCCGGTGCTCGACACCTGCGGCACCGGGGGCGACGACAGCGGCACGTTCAACATCAGCACCGCGGCAGCGCTCGTGGCGTGTGGGGCCGGTGTCCCGGTTGTAAAGCACGGTGGGCGCGCCGTTTCGAGCAAATCCGGCAGCGCGGACGTGCTCCGCGAACTCGGGGTGCCGATCGAGGCCGGCCCCGAGTGGGCACAGAAGTGCCTCGACCGCACCGGGTTCGCGTTCTGTTTCGCTCCGCACTTCCACCGCGGAATGGCTCACGTCTCGGCCCTTCGCAAGAAGTTGGGCGTTCGCACCTTGTTCAACCTGCTAGGTCCGCTCGCGAACCCGGCTAATGCACCGTACCAACTTCTCGGCGTGGGAAAATCTGAGTTGTTAGACCCGTTGGCCGGGGCGCTCGCGCATTTGGGCATCCGGCAAGCGGTTCTGGTGTGTAGCCGGGATGGGCTGGATGAGGTGAGCCTTTCGGCCCCGACGATGGTGCGGGTTGTTCGGGGCAACGGGTACGAGTCGCGCGAGTGGCTGCCGTCGGAGTTCGGCCTCGCCCCGGTAGCCACCAGTTCCATCCGGGCGAACGATTCGGTCGAAAGTGCGGCGCTCATCCGGGGCGTGCTGAACGGCGACGACGGCCCGGCCCGGCGGATCGTGTTGGCGAACGCGGCGGCGGCGCTGTGGGCCGCGGAAGCGGTGCCTTCTCTGCGTGCGGGGGTCGAACAGGCCGAAGCGGCCCTCAACGCTGGCAAGCCGCGCGGGGTGCTGGCCGCGCTATGCAACTCCGCAAGCAGCGCGGGGTGAAGGTACGGGCTGCGCGGAGGTGCGTGGCCCTGGGGGTAAGGGTTCGGGGCCACGAGTCGCCCGATGGGAAGTCACGACGCCCCGGAAGCATCGGTGGCGGCAAGCGTAGCCCTCATTCGTGAGAACCGTGAGTGCGAGCCCGCGTTCACGGTTCCGGCATTTCTGCTTCCCCGCCCCGCGCACGTCCGGGTATACTCGCTCCCGTCGAACGTTCCGCCTTTCGGGTAACTCCAACCGGGTTGCCGACATGCCCCGCACTTGCCTCTTCGTGTTCTTAACCCTTTTCGGTTGCGGCACCCGAACGGGGGCCGAAGAGCCGTTACACGCGCGCATCGACGCGCACATCGAAGCCAGGGCCAGAGCCGGGGGCGTGCCGCTGAGCCCCCCCGCGGAAGACAGCGAGCTCGTGCGCCGGGCGTACCTCGACTTCGCGGGGCGCGTGCCCACCGCCGCGGAAGCGAAAGCGTTCCTCGCGGACCCGGCGGCGGACAAGCGCGCGAAGCTCATCGACACGTTGCTCGCCGCCCCCGGGTACGCCCCCCGGATGGCCGATGCGTTCAACGTGATGCTCATGGAGCGGCTCGGCGACCACCCCGAGTGGACGAAGTTCCTTCGCGCGTCGTTTCAGAACAACGTCCCCTGGGACGTAATGGTGCGGAAGATGCTCCGCGCCGACCCGAAAGAGACGGTTCAACCGGGGGCGTCCTTTTGGCTCGTGAAACGGCTCGAGAATTACGGCCAGAACCCCGTCGAGTATTCGGCCCTCACCCGCGATGTCGGCCGACTGTTCCTCGGGAAGAACTTCCAGTGCGCCGAGTGCCACGATCACCTGTTCGTTGCCGACTACAAGCAGCGCGACTTTCAGGGGCTGCACACGTTCTTCAAAAACGCCTACCTGGCGAACGCGGCGAAACTCGTGGTGGGCGAGCGCCCCACAGTCGAGAAGACCGCGTTCGCATCGGTGTTCACGAAGGTGCCAATGGTCACCGCACCGGCCCTGCCCGGCGCGATGATGCTGGAACTCCCCACGTTCGCAAAAGGGGCGGAATACAACGAAGCGCCCGACAAGAAAGCCGGCACCCCCGGGGTGCTGAAGTTCAGCCCGTTGAAAGAGATTTCCGAGCGGCTGCCGGCCAAAACGAACGCGGACTTCACCCGGAACGCCGCGAACCGGTTGTGGTTCGTGCTGACCGGGCGCGGGCTGGTCCACCCGCTCGATTTGCACCACAGCAACAACCCCGCATCGCACCCCGAACTGTTGGACCTGCTCGCGCGCGAGTTCGCCTCGCACGACTTCGATATCAAGTACCTGCTGCGCGAAGTGGCCTTGACTCGGACGTACCAGCGGTCGAGCACGCTCCCCCGGGGCGCCAAAGCGGCCCCGGGTCCGCAGTTCTTCGCTACCGCGATCGAACGGCGCCTGACCCCCGAGCAGTTGCTCCAAAGTGTACTCGTCGCAACCGGTTCCGATCCCAAAGGGGCCGACGCGCTGCGCCCGAAGTTCGTAAAGGCGTTCGCGAACCAGCCGCGCGAGCCGGAAGAGGAGTTCGCCCCTTCATTAAAGGCCGCCCTGTTCCGGTTGCACGATGACGCGGTTCTGGGTCTACTCACGGCCCGGCCCGGCAACCTCGTGGACCGGGCCGCGAAACGTTCGGACGGCGAGGCGATCACCGAATTGTATCTCGCGGTGCTGGCGCGGGAGCCGTCGGCCGAGGAACGGGCCGCGGTCGCCCGTGTGCTGGCCAAGCACCCCGACAGTCGCGCCGAGGCCATCGGGCGCGTGACGTGGGCGCTGCTCGCGTCGATGGAGTTCGGGGTGAACCACTGAGCGGGACCGGAGCCGACCGGCCCGCGGAGAAACGGAAACATGACCACATCACGGATGATCTTCGGGGCCGCTCTGGGCTTCGCGCTGGCCGCTGCGGTCGGGTGCGGGTCGAAGCCGGAGCCCACGCAACCGCCCGCGACCCCACACGAGCCGGAACCGAACCCGACGCCGCCCGTTGAAGGACCAAAGGAAGAGGCCCCGAAAGCCGAGGGGCCGAAGGCCGAGGCCCCGAAAGTGGTGTGGGAACTGGACCCGAGCAAGCACCAGATCCCGAACGCGCCGGTGTCGGGCACGCTGGGTGGAGCGGCGTTCGTGCCCAGCGTGGTTCTGGAAGGTGGGGACCTAAAGTTCCGCGCCCCGGGCGCCGAGGCACCGAACTCCGCGCGCGAGATCACGATCACCCTACCGCCGGGAGAAGGGCGCACGTTCAAGGTGAAACCGGACGAACCGAACGGGCCGGCGCTGCCGAAGGTCTTCGCCCAGTTCCCGCCGCCGGGACCGGGGCAGCCCGGCGCCGCACTGTTCCCGGGGTCGCACGCGTTTTACGCGCTCACGCTCGAACTCGGCCCGCGCAAGGACGGCAAGGCGACTGGGCGCGTCTACCTGTCGCTCCAGGACAACACGAAAACCGTGATCGCCGGGACGTTCACCGCGGAGTACGTGCGCCCGCACACCGAACAGCCCGGGGCCGACGACGCGCCGTACCTCACCGGCGGTGTTGCGGTGACGGGCGCCGACCCGAAGGCCGAGGTCTGGGTTTCGCTCGTCGCGTTCCTGTCAGACGGCCCGTTTTTCAGGGGATATCAGTTGCCGTTGGACCCGCGCCCGGTGGAGCAAGCGCAGTGGGTTTGCGACAACGAAAAGCCGCGGACCAGTGTGCTGATTGCGGGCGACGGTAAGGGGCGCCCGTTCCGGTACGAGTACACGCGGCTCAAGCCCGGCCGGTATCTGGTTGTGGCGTCGGTCGTGGGCGGCCCCGCCGTGTGGAAGTGGGTCGAGGTACCCGCAAACGGGATGTTGACCGAGAACCTGGCGCTCGACGCCACCAAAACCGGCGGGCTGGAGGTAACGGCCGCCGCGGACGCAACGGGCAACGTGCTCCTCGTACCAGCCGACGATCCCGCCCGCCCGCCGCTCAGCGCGGAACAATTTAACGGGTTCTCGGTGCTGGCAATGCGCTTCAACGCGGACATCGTGGCCGGCAAGGCGCTCATCAAGAACCTGGGGCCGGGGCGCTACGAGGTGCGCCTCGGCGCCGAGCGCCGGGTCGTCGATGTGGTCGCGGGCAAGACCGCCGAAGTGAACCTGACCCCGCCGAAAAAGTGAGCGCCGAGCCATGACGCGCGAGCC
Source organism: Gemmata sp. (assembly GCA_036405095.1). Lineage (GTDB taxonomy): Bacteria > Planctomycetota > Planctomycetia > Gemmatales > Gemmataceae > Gemmata. Next base: position 5,158 of record DASWYH010000869.1, read on the forward strand.
CCTCTGCACCCCGACCGAGCACCGCCTGACCCGGCGCCGGTTCTTCGGCGCCGCGGGCGCGGTCGGGCTGGCCGCGCTCGCGAACCCGCTCGTCGCCGGGGAGCTGAAGAGGCAGAGGCGCCAGGTGCTGTTCGTGTGGCTCGACGGCGGCATGAGCCAGCTCGAATCGTGGGACCCGAAACCGGGCACGCCCTTCGGCGGGCCGTTCCGGTCCGTCCAGACGGCCGCGCCGGGCGTCCGGATTTCCGAGCTGCTCCCGCAGTGCGCGAAGCAGATGAAGCACCTCGCACTGGTGCGGAGCGTTTCGACCCAGGACAACTCGCACTCGGCGGGCGTCGAGCGCATCCAGCGCGGGGACCCGAAGGACCGGGGCGTCGTGTACCCGTTCTTCGGGTCCGCGGTCGCGAAGCTGGTCGGCCCCGGCGACAGCGGGCTCCCGCCCTACATCTGGGTGAAACCGATGAGCGGCGGGTTCATCTACAAGGACGCCGGGTTCCTCGGCCCCAAATACGGCGCGCTCGCGCTGGGCGACGGCAAACCGCCCGAGAACCTCGTGCGCCCGAAGGACATGAGCGCCGCGGACGACGACGAGCGCAACGACCTGCGCAAGTTGCTGGACCGGACCTACGCGAAGGACCGGCGCCCGGAGCTGACGGAGGCGAACAGCTACGCTTACGAAATGGCCGCGCAGCTCCAGAAGCGGATCTCCCTGTTCGACCCGTCGAAGCTCCCCCCGAAGGACCAGGAGCGGTACGGCTCGCACGACCTCGGCCGGCACCTGCTGCTCGCGCGCCGGCTGCTCGAAGCGGGCGTCACGTTCGTGAAGGTGACCAGCTACGGCTGGGACACGCACGGCGACCACTTCAACGGCGCCGCGAGCCTGCACCCGAAGTTCGACCGCCCGTTCGCCGCGATCATCGAGGATCTGGCGGACCGTGGAATGCTCGACAACGTGCTCGTGATCGCGTGCGCGGAGTTCGGGCGCACGCCGCGGATCAACGGGCACATCGGGCGCGACCACTGGCCGGAGGCGTGGTCGGTGGCGATGGCCGGGCGCGGGATCAAGAAGGGCGGGGTCGTCGCCGGGAAAACGAACGAGAAGGGGACGGAGGTGGTAACGGAACCGGTGGACATCGGGGGGCTGTTCCACACCTGGTTCCGGGCGCTGGGCATCGACCCCGACATCACGCAGTTCGGGAACGCGGGCCAACCGCTGCCGATCGCACACGAGGAGATGAAGCCGGTGAAGGACGTGTTGGCGTGAGGGGGCGGCCGCGCTCCGGGGCGCGGCCCTCGGGTCCGCTTTTTCCGCCCGCGCTCCGGCGAAGGGCTATTTCTTCTGCCCCTCAACGGGCGTATCATCGGCGTTGCCCCATTCGCTCCAACTCGGGTAGTAGTTCCGCACGCTCTTCGCGCCCGCCAGCTCCAGCCCGAACGCCACGACGGCCGCCCGCCCGCCGCTCTGGCAGTACGTCACGTGCGGCTTGTCGAGATCGATTTTGCGCTCCTCCATGAGTTTGAGCAGGTCCGCGGGCGGGAGGAACTTGCCGGTCTTCGGATCAAGCAGTTCGACCCACTCCAAATGGACCGCACCGGGGATGTGGCCGCCCCTCTTCGCGAGCGCCTTTTCCCCGGTGAACTCGGCTTTCGTGCGGGCGTCCACGCACGCCGCGCCGTCCTTCAGTATCCCCAAAACGTGCCTCTTGTCGGCCAGACGCGGTGCGGCGACGGTCCAGTTGAACGCCTCAGCGGTCACCGCCGGCGCTTCCTTCTCGGTAGGCCGGTTGGCGGCGGTCCAGACCTTCCACCCGCCGTTCAGGATGCGCGCGTCCGGTACGCCCGCGTACTTCAGCACCCACCACGCACGGGCCGCGTCGCGCGCGTCGTCCGCGTACACGACCACGGGCACCTTCGGTGATACTCCGAGGGCCGAGAACTCCTGTTTGAAGAACACGGGCGCGCGGCCCTCTAAAATC
>DASWYH010000870.1:0-1546 GCA_036405095.1 Gemmata sp.
CGCCGCCGAACCGGGCGCTGCACCGGACCGCGAGATCCACGTTGTTCCCAGTACCGGGTCGCGATGGGCGCGGCCGGTGAGCTCATTGTTCGGCCCAGAGAGCGCGCGGAGCGGGGAACCGTGTCGCGTGTGAGCGAACGGTTGGTCCGCATCGCGTGAGACGGTGGCATTGCGTGAGGTGGCGGGTGTCGCGGCGGCCCGTGTGGTGTGATGCGGTGGCCGCACTTAACCGGTGGTGTCGCTCACGCTCCGCAGAGGCGCAATGGTGGCGCGGGCACCGCGGATGCGCTCCGGTAGCGGAGCAGACGCGCAAGGGCGGTGTGCGCGGGCCGAGGAACCGCGTCGCCGCCGAACCGGGCGCTGCACCGGACCGCGAGATCCACGTTGTTTCCAGACCGGCTCGCTCTGTGCGCGGTCGGTGAGCTTATTGTTCGGCTACCATGAGGGCTCGTTTGGATGCCTTCCGTGAATCCCGCACTCCAGCGCATCTTTTCCGACCACGGCGTCCGGATGGTGGAAGAAACGGAGTGGTTGATAACGAGCGGTGGGTACCCCGTGTGCCGCGGAACGGTGACGGACCCGCGCCAGAGTGGCACCGGCTTCCGGGTCCGGCTCGACGTGGAGCTGGGCCTTGATGACCAGCGGACGCTAGTAGAATCCTTCAGTGATTTCGGGGCCACGGCGGAGGAGGCCGTGCGGAACGCCCTCTTCAACTTCTGCCAGAGTTCGTTGCACGTCATGCTCAGTGCCTTTTGGAACGTCCACGATGATGCCCAAGTGCTCCGAGAAGCGTGGACGGTCCACAACCGCCAGTGGCGGGCCACCATCGGGAACTTTGTTCGGAAGGCGACGAACGGCGCGGATGTCCCGATCCCTGGCGAACTCTTCGCAACGATTGGGGCGGCGATCCGATCGCACGCTTTTTCCCAGTCCGCACACTGGGTCCGCGTCTACTTCGCGAACGTGACGCCGAGCGATCGTATCACTGAGGTGTTGTGGGATGGTGAACCTTGGGAGGAGTGCGCGACTGCGGTTCGGCAACTCGCCTGGCCGGCCTTAGATTTCTTCTACAGTTGCCGCCTCTTCCTCACCCTGCAGCCTGTCGTTTGATGTTTCAAGCGGCCGAACCGGGCGCTGCACCGGACCGCGAGATCGGCGTTGTTCCCAGCACCGTGTCGCGATGGGCGCGGCCGGTGAGCTTATTGTTCGGCCAGCAGCGGGCGCGGAGCCGGGGACCGCATTGCGTGCGAGCGAACGATTGGCCCACAGTGCGACAGACGGTGGTGTCGGGTGCGATGGGTCGGTTCCGTGGCGTCCCCAGCGGTGATCCGGGGGGCACTCACGGGGCGGTGCCGCTCACGCCCCGTACCGGCACGGTGGCGCGGGGGCTGCGGATGCGCGAGGCCCGGCAGAAACACGCCACGGGTTGTGCGGGTCGAGGAACCGCGTCGCCGCCGAACCGGGCGCTGCACCTGACACCGCCATCTGATCTGCGTTATGATGCTTACTTCATCCTGGCGGTGCAGGTGAGCTTGTTGTTCGGCGA
>DASWYH010000871.1:0-12872 GCA_036405095.1 Gemmata sp.
GGCCCCGGGAACCTAGGTTCCCGGGGCCGGTGCCGTTCGTACCGAACAGTCGTTATTGTCTTACAGGATGCGGGCGGTGCGCCCGACGAGCAGCCCAACACCAAACCCGATCAGCAGCGCCGGTAGCGGGTGTTTACGTACCAAGTTCGTCACCTCCCGACCGAAGTCGCCAATCTGGTCGGCCGTGGCATCGTAGGCGTTACCGACGGCCTCCTCGGCGTCACCGGCCCACTGCCGGGCACGGCCACCCGCATTGTCGACCGCGTGGCGGGCATCCCCGGCCCATTCCTGCACCTTGTCGCGGGCGTGCCCGGCCATGTCGCCGGCGCGGTCGGCGAGGTTCTGGGCCCCGTCCTTCACACGGTCCACGATGCTGGAACCTTCGGCCTTCGCGCCCTGGGCAGCGTTGGCGGCCTTATCGGTTGCGTTCTTCGCGGTGTCGGCCGCGTTATCGATACCGTTCTTCATCCGGTCTTTGAGATCCGCCATTGCAGTGCCTCTTAAGGGGTTCTCGGGTCCGGGCGGAACCAGTTCCTCCCGCTGACGTGGAACAGTTATGCACCCGCCGTGCCAACCAGTTCGGACCGTGCCCCGCGGTTGGCAGAACTTTCGGTCTCGCCCTCAAGTGTAACATGCAGGTCGGCGAGCCGTTTGCGGCTGTCCGCGAGGGTCCGATCGACACCATCAATGTTCTTGATCGCTTCGGTCCGGTTGTCCACTTCCATTTCTTCAAAGCCCCAGCGCCCGAGCAGCAGTCGGACCTGGGGGTGCCGCTGGCGCAACCGGGTGAGCGTGTACCGCGCGTGTGCAATGCCCCCGGGCGGGAGCGTCGCCACCAGAACAACCGCCGGGCGGAACTCCGTGACCATCTCGACCAGTTCGGAGGCGAGGGTCTCGTCGCCGGCCAGTTTCACGTCCCACCGGGACGGGTCGAGCGTCAGCGCGAACACGGACGCGGCCACGTGTTCGGCCTCGTCGCGGGCCGGAACGATAAGAACGCGCACCCGCACGTCCGACAGGTGCTGGGGGGGCGTGCGGAGCTCGGCGACCTCTTCCGCGATCTCCCGCGCCGCGGTGACCGCGAAGTGCAGTTGAGCCTTATCCAGGTCACCCGCAAAGTGGTCCCGACGGGCCAGGCACAGGGCCGGGACAATGACCGAATCGAGCACCGCCTCCGGACTCGTCTCCACGGCGGCGTCGAGCGCCACCGCCGCGGCCTCGTCCTGGTCCCGGGCGGTGAGCCGCTGGTAGAACGCCACGTGCGGCTCGAGTGCCGGCTGGTCGCCGAGAAGCACCTCGAAGAACTCGAATGGTTTCACGTGGCGCCCGAGGACGAGCACGCACACAGTGAGCGGGCCGGACAGGATCAGCCCGATCGGCCCCCACAGGAACGCCCAGAACGCGGCCGAAACCAGTTGTGCGACCTCCGACAGCCCCATGCTCTGGCCGTACAACCTCGGTTCGACGAAATTGTTGCAGAGCGCCTCGAGGCCGATAAAGAGCACGAACACCGAGATAGGCTGGCCCCACCCGCCGCCCCACGCCGGTGCCGTGGCGACCGAGAACACCACCGGCGGGATCAGCCCGATCCACGTCCCGATGTACGGCACGTACCGCATCAGCGTCGCGATGAAGCCCCACAAGATCGAGTACTTCACCCCGAGCGCGAACAGCGCCATCGTGATGATCGCCCCGAACGTGGTGTTCACCAACAACTGGCTGAAGAGGTACTTGCTGATCCGCTGGGACGCGTCGTCCACGGCCTTTGTGGTCGTGGTGAGCCGCCCCGCCCCGAGGAGCCGGATCATCCGGTTTCGCAGGTCCTCGCGCTTGAGCAGCATGAACACGGTGAGGATGAAGGTGAACGCCGCCTGGCCGAGGATTTCCGCCGCCGGGCTCAGCATCCCGCTCCACTGGGCCGCGAGCGACGGCGACGTGTTCTCGACCACCATCGCGTTCGGGTCCTGAGCCGGTTTGGACGAGAACACCCCTTCGACATCGGCCACCAGTTGACCGAATTTACTGTTCCCGTCGCCCACGACCCAGCGCTTCGCGGTCTCCAACTTTTGCCGGATCGTCGCCCGGTTCTCCGCCGAGGTGTCCGCGACCTGAGTGACCTGTTGCACGATGACCGCTCCGATGCCCGCGCCGGCGAGCCCGAGCAGGCCGACTGTAACCACAACGGCCATCGTCCGCCCGAGCCCTAACCGCTGCACCCGGCTCACCACCGGAGCCAACACGAACGCGAAGAAGATGGCGAGCGTGACCGGGATGAACACCGAGCGCGCCCAGAACAGAAGTGCAATAATGGCGGTGCCGACCACCGTCGCCGCGAGCGCCACAAGCGCGCGCTGCCAGTCCGAAGCTGCCATGGGTCCGACTCCTGAGTGTCCCGAAGGGTGAACCAGCGGTGGGAGACGCAAGAGCGGTGCCGCGGCACGACGCAAACTGTTGCCGCAGTAAGAGAAATGAAATGCCCGAAAAGCTGCGGACCTAGCGGCTTCATTTACCGCGGGTCAGTGGCAGATGAACGGTAAACGTCGCCCCGGTGCCGACCCCGTCGCTGTGTGCGGAAACCGTGCCGCCGTGCATCTCGACCAGCCGGCGGACCAGGGCCAACCCGATTCCGAGCCCCGACTGTGTACGGTTCAGGGTGCGATCGACCTGCGTGAACAGAGCGAACAAGTGCGGGAGCACGGTCGCCGGGATCCCGACCCCGGTGTCACGGATCGAGACCGTGACGCGACCCGGGTGCGGGGCCACTGTCACAGTGACCCGCCCGCCAGGTTCGGTAAACTTGGCCGCATTATTCAGCACGTTGCAGAACACCTGTGTGAGCCGCACCCGGTCCCCGTGCAGGGCAATTGGTTCCGCAGGCGCGCTCACCACGACCTCAAGTTGAGCGGCTTCGAGCTGCGAGCGGCTCATATCGATCGCGGACTCGACGACCTCCTGAATCGTCAGGTGTTCGGGCGCCAGTCGCAACTTCCCCGTGGTGATCCGGGACACATCCAGCAGGTCTTCCACGAGCCGCTTGAGCTGCGCGACCTGGCGCTCCATGCGTTCGCGCTGCCGGCGCACGGTCTCACCGCTATCGTTCGCGAGGCGCAAGATCTCCAGGGCGTTCAAGATGGGCGTCAGCGGGTTCCGGAGCTCGTGAGCGAGCAACGCGAGGAACTCGTCCTTACGGCGGTCGGCATCGCGGAGCGCTTCATTGACACGGGCCAGTTCCTCGGTCCGCTCGCGGACCTTGCGTTCCAGTTCCGCCGCCGCCCGAGATTGGACGAGTGCGTATCGGATCGAGCGGTCCAAGAGGGCGGAGGTCAGTCCGGCCTTCTCCAGGTAGTCGTCCGCGCCGGCGTCGAGGGCCTCGAAATCGGTGCGCGAGCGTGCCTGCCCGGTGAACAGGAGCACCGGGGCCGAGCGCCCGCGCCGCCCCGCCTCGCGCAGGAGATCGATTCCGGTCCGGGCACCGAGCCGGAAATCGAGCAGGTACACGTCGTGCGTGCCCGCACAGATCGCCTCCAGTCCCGCCTCGTAGTCGGGGGTCCAGTCCAGGGTGTATGGGTGCCCGGGCACGTCCCCGAGCCGCTCTTCGGTCAAGAACCGGTCGTCCTCGTCGTCATCGATCAGCAGCACCCGGATCGGCGCCTCGGGTGCACCTTCGGGACGGTCAGCTTTGGGGTCCGTGCCCATTGGGGGGAAGCTCCACGATTTCGAGCCAGTACTTGCCGAGCGTCCGCACCACGTCCACCAGCCGTTCGAACGTGACCGGTTTGGTGATGTAAGACGCGGCCGAGAGGTCGTAGCTCCGGAGCACGTCCTCCTCGGCCTTAGAGGTCGTCATCACCACCACCCGGATGGTCCGCAACTGCGGGTGGGCTTTGATCTCCTGAAGGGCCTCGCGCCCGTCCTTGCGCGGCATGTTGAGGTCGAGCAAAATCAGGCCGGGGGTGGGAGCGGCCCCTTCAGCCCCGTACTTGCCGCGCTGGTGGAGGTAATCGAGCAGCTCCTCGCCGTCTTCCACAAACCGCAAATCGTTGGCCAAATGGTTTTCTTCAAACGCTTCCCGCGTTAATTGGCGGTCGTCCGCGTCGTCATCCGCGACCAGAATCGTGATCGGTTTGGTCCGGTTTGGCATCGGTATCCTCGAACGAGTTGGCGTGGCGCGCCGGGAGGGTGACAACGAACGTCGCACCCTCGCCCGGCCGACCGTGGGCTTCGATCGAACCGCCGTGCCGCTCGACGATCTTGCGGCAAATGGCCAGCCCGACCCCTGTACCTTCGTACTCGTCTCGCCCGTGCAACCGCTGGAACACCTCGAAGATCCGGTCCCTGTATTTGTCGTCGAACCCGATCCCGTTGTCCCGCACGGTGATGCGGCACATCGGCCCGGGTTCGGCGGCAGCAGCGTTCGGCTGCTCCGGATCAACGAGCGCCCCGGCAAGTTCGACCACCGGCGGGACACCCGGTCGCTGGAATTTTACCGCATTCGCAATCAAGTTCTGGAACAACTGCCGCATTTGGGTCGGGTCCGCGTCGATCGCGGGCAGTACGCCCACTACGACGGTCCCGTCCGCCTGACCGATCCGGATGTCCAAATCCGAAACCACTTCCCCGACCAACTTCTGCAGGTCGAGCCGGCGGAACGGGCGCTGCTGCGTCGTCACCCGCGAGAACTGGAGCAGGTCGTCGATGAGCCGGCGCATCCGGGCCGCGGCCGTCTGCATCCGGTCAATGTACTCCTTGCCCTTGTCGTTCAGCCCGTCGCGGCACTTGGTCGAGAGCCGGTCCCCGAACGCCTGGATCTTGCGGAGCGGTTCCTGAAGGTCGTGCGACGCCACGTAGGCGAACTTCTCCAGTTCGCCGTTGCTCCGCTCCAACTCGACCAGCACCGCCCGCACCTGATCCTCGGCCGCCTGTCGCACCTTGATCTCATCCACGAGCGCGGTGTTCGCCTGCTCCAGGGCGTCTGTACGGTCGCGCACCATCCGCTCCAGCACCACGGCCTGGCGCTTCTGGTCGTCGATGTCGGTCAACGTGCCCACCCACTCCTCGACGTTCCCGGCCTGGTCGCGGAGCGGCAGCGCGCTCGAGAGGAACCACCGGAAGTCGCCGTCCGCGGCCCGCCGCAGCCGGAACTCGGCGGAGTACCCGCCCGCCCGCTGGGCCACCGCGAGCTGCCACCCGGACCGGACCCGCTCGGCGTCCTCGGGGTGCAGCAGTTCCCCGCCCCAGCCCGGCTCCCGCCCATCCCCCAGTGCCGTCCCCGTGTACTGCTCCCAGCGGCGGTTGAAGAACGTCACCGCGCCCCGCGGGTCGGCGGTCCAAACGATCTGCGGCACCGTTTCGGTGAGAGTGCGGAACCGCAGCTCGCTCGCCCGCAGTGTCTCTTCCAGCTCCCGCTGGGCGGAGATGTCGGTGTTGGTGCCGAACCAGCGGATGATGGTGCCGAGTTGGTCCCGGATCGGGCGCGCGCGGCTCAGGAACCAGCGGAACCGCCCGTCCCGCCCGCGGAGCGGGAACGTGTCCTCCCACGACTCGCCGCTCGCGATGTGGCGCTTGAATTTGTCCAATACCCGGGGCAGTTCGTCGGGGTCGTGCACCGCCTGCCAGCCCCAGCCCTTCATCTCTTCGAGCGTCGTCCCGGTGTACTCGTACCACCGCTGGTTGTACCAGAAGATGTACCCGTCCGCGTCCATCATCCAGGCCAGTTGCGGGAGCGATTCGGCCAGTTGGCGGAACAGCTCCTCGCTCTCCCGGATGCGCTCCTCGGCCCGGCGCTGGTCGGTGATGTCGCGGGACACGCCGAGCAGCCGCTCCGGCTTCCCGTCGGCGCCGGGGAGCGGCGCGACCGACACGTCCCAGTACTTGGGCGTTCCCTTCGCGGTCGGGCAGAACCCCTGGAACCGGCCGACCCGGCCCGCGCGGGCCGCGGCGACCACCTCGCGGACCGTCTCGCGGTTCGCGGCCGGCCACGTATCGGCCCACGCGGCCCCGCTCAGCTCGTCGAAGGTGTCCAGTTCCATCAGCGCGCACCCGGCCTGGTTCATCTCCAGCACCCGGCCGTCCAGGTCGAACACCTTCAAGCAGTCCGGGCTGTTCTCGAACACGCTGCGGCGGAACGCCTCGCTCTCGCGGACCCGTTCGACCGCGGTCTTCTGGTCGTGGATGTCGGCCATCGAGCCGATCCACTGGTCCACGGCCCCGTCGGTGTGGCGGAGCGGGACCGCGACGCTCTGGAACCACCGGTACCCGCCGGACGGGGCGTGCTTGAGTCGGAACTCCTCGGAGAACCGATCTGCCCCCCCCGGGTTGGGGCGCTCGACGGTGTGCCGCCACGCGCCGGCGACCCGGGTGCGATCATCGGGGTGCACCGCTTCGAGCCACCCCCACCCCCGTGCGGACGCGCTGGCGGACGAGGTGTACTCGTCCCACCGCCGGTTGAAATAGGTCACTCCCCCGTCCGGGTCCGCGTTCCAGACGATGTGCGGGACGGCCTCCGTGAGGGTGCGGTACCGCTCCTCGTTGTGGCGCACGGCGGCCTCGACCTCGCGCCGGTCGGTCACGTCCAGGCACAGCCCGACGAACCCGACGAACACCCCGGCCGAGGTGATCCGGGGGGTGCCCCGCGCGAGCACCCAGCGGTACGCCCCGTCGTGCCGCCGGAGCCGGTACTCCAGCTCGAACGGCAGGCGCTGTTCCGTGGCCCGCTCGAACACCTCAAGGTATCTCGCGCGGTCGTCGGGGTGCACCGATTCGGTCCACCCGAACCCCAGCGCCTGGGCCGCGGTGCGCCCGGTGAACTCCAGCCAGGTCTTATTGAAGTAGGTGCGCCGGCGGTCCGGTTCGGACAGCCAGATGAGCGCCGGGGCGCTGTCGGCCATCGTCCGGAACCGCTCCTCGCTCTCGGCCAGCGCGCTGCCGGCCCGGCGCCGGTCGATGTACTGAGCCACACTCGCAGCGATCAGCCCCAGTTCCGCTGTCACCGCCCCCGGCAGCGGGCCTGGGGAGAGCAGGCCCAGCACCCCGAGCAGCCGCCCCTCGACCACGAGCGGGTACCCGACAAGGGCCCCGGGGGCGCCCCCGTTCGGGTCGCCGGGAGCGCCGGTACTCCGGTACGGGTCCCCGGTCGCGGCGATCTGGCCGATCTGGGACTCGCCGACCCGGACCCGGGCGTGGGCCAAAACGGGGTGAGCCCCGTTCCCGGCGCTGGCCTGGAGGTCGAGCCACTCACCGGCGGAGTCGGCGGTCCAGACCCTTACGAGGGCGCCCCCCAGACCCTGCGCGAGCGTCCCCGCGCACGCCTGGAGCCCGGACCGGACCTCTCGAGCGGACGCCAGCGCCGAGGTGACGTCCGCGCGGAGGGCCGCGACCCGGGCCTGTTCGGCCAGTTCGTCCGCGGCCCGCTTCTGCTCCGTGATGTCGCGGGTGAAGCACCGCGAGTGAACGAACGTGCCCCCGTCAACGAGGGCGCTTGCCGAAACGAGCACGTCCCGGATGCTCCCGTCTTTGCACCGGAGCCGGGCCGGATAGTTGTCCAACCGCTCCCCGCGCCGGAGCCGGTCGAGGAATTCGCCCGCGGCCGCGCGGCTCTCGTGGAACTCGTCGATCCGGTGCCCCACGTACTCGTCCCGCGGGTACCCCAACAGCTCGAGTTCGGCCCGGTTCGCGCGCACGATCACCCCGTCGGCGTCGGCCCAGTGGAGCCCCACGTTGGCGTTCTCGAAGAAGTCCGCGAGGTTCCGCTCGCTGCGCTGCAGCTCCTGCTCGGCCTTGCGCTGCTCGGTGACGTCGTGGACCACCACCCCGGCCCCCAGGGTGGGGCCGCCCGGGAGCCGCACCGGGAACGCGGTCACCTGGTACGCCCGGTACGCGCCGGTCACCGGGTGCGGCCGGTCGACGGTGCCCGAGTACACCCCGCCCTGGCCCGTGGCGATGCGCCGGTACTCCGCGGCCAGGGCGGGCGGGAACTGGGGAACCACCTCCGCCAGGGTGCGCCCGATGTGTTCGCCCACCGGCACCCCGTTCACCGCTGCGAGAAAGGTGTTGATTCGCTCGTAGCGCAGTTCGGGGTCGAAGAACACGATCCCGACCGGGGCGTTCTCGATGAACGCGTCGAGCCGCGCCAGTGCCTCATCGGTTCGCGCCCGCGCGGCCACGAGTTCCGCTTCCCGCTGGCGGAGGGCCGCCTCGATGACCCGCCGCCGGACCACCTCGGACTCGAGTTCCTCCTGCCGGGCCAGGGCGACCGACAGCGCGACCCTCGCCCGGCGCTGGGCCACCCGGTGCGCCTCGCCCAGCGCCGCACACGCGACCCCGCAAAAGAAAAACAGGGCCAGCGCGAGCTGGTTGCCCAACCCTTCCACGTAGCCCGTGTACCGCGGCGCCACGAAGAAGTACACGTACCCGAGCAGCGAAATGATCAGGGTGACCATCGCGGGCCGGAACCCGTACTGCCAGCTCACATACACAACAGCCAGCAGGGCCACGACGAAGATGTGGTCGTCCAGCAGCAGCGCGTCCACGGCCGCGCGGACCAAGAGCGCGAGCACCGCGAACAGGATCGCGACGATGTACGACCGGCCCGACGCCCCGCGCCCTTCGCCAGTAATAGGGCGGTGCGTTTTCGTGTCCGCCCCGGTCTTCGCCGCCTCGGCCACAGCCGGCATCACCCGCGGGATCACCTGCACCAGCGCCACCACGGTGGCCCAGGAGACCACCGCCGTGACCCCCTTCATCAGCCCCGAGAACCGATAGATCGGGTACTGGAAGATGAGCGCGTCGATGAAGTGCGTGGTGCCGCACGCGAGGATGAACAGCGCGAACAGCACGAACAGCCGCGGGAACGGCAGGTCGCGGCGCCGGGTGAAGTAGATCAGCACCAGGGGGATTGAGACGTAGGCCAGCCAGATGAACAGGTCACTCGTCGCGTGCAGCGCGACCAGCGCTGGGGTCCACGCCGAGCCGCAGTGCGCGCGGGGGGTGAATCCTGTCGGATCGAATAAACTGGTCAGAGCCTCGAGCATAACCGGAACCCGCATAAGTGCGAACGATTCGCGCGATGAACAAAAACGCGACCGGGCTACAATACACCCGAGAAGACACCGGAGGAACAAAGCGCATGGTTACCGACACTGCACCTGCACCTTCTGTGCCAGCGCCCGCAGCGGTGCAGCGCGTTTTGGTCGTCGAAGACCTCGAAGACGCCCGCACCTCGCTCCAGGAGCTGCTCCAGCTCAGCCTCAGTTTAGAGGTTGATACCGCGGAAGACGGCGCCGAGGGGCTCACGATGCTCCGCGCCAAGCCATACAGCCTCGTCATCACCGATCTGCGGATGCCGAAGGTGGGCGGGATGAAGCTGATCGAGGCGATCCGGGCGGAAAAGATCCCGGTGACGGTGATCGTCACCACCGGACACGGGAACGTGAAGGACGCCGTGGACGCGATGCGCATGGGGGTCTACGACTTCCTCACCAAGCCGCCGGACCCGCAACACCTCCAGATCGTCGTCCAGCGCGCCCTGCGGGACCGCGCGCTCCAGGACGAGGTGGCCGCGCTGCGGCGGGAACTGGGCACGCGGCACATGTTCCAGAACGTGCTGAGCCGCAGCCCGAAGATGCACGACCTGTTCGAGCTCATCGGCCACGTCGCCGGAACCGGTTCTACGGTGCTCATCCGCGGCGAAACCGGCACCGGGAAGGAACAAATCGCCCGCGCGATCCACCAGGCGTCGGCCCCGTCACGCCCGGGGCCGTTCGTGGCCGTCAACTGCGGCGCCCTCAACGAGAACCTGCTCGAATCGGAACTGTTCGGCCACGAAAAGGGGTCGTTCACGAGCGCCGACAAGAAAAAGATCGGCCGGTTCGAGGTGGCCGACCAGGGCACCCTGTTCCTCGACGAGATCGGCGACGTGCCGATGTCCATGCAGATCAAGCTCCTCCGGGTGCTCCAGGAGCGGCGGTTCGAGCGCGTGGGTGGGACGGAAACGATCGACGTGGACGTGCGCATCGTCGCGGCGACCCACCAGGACATGGAAAAGCTCGTCAAGGACGGGAAGTTCCGCGAGGACCTGTACTACCGCCTCAACGTGATCCGGCTCGACCTGCCCCCGTTGCGCGAGCGCCCCGAGGACATCCCTGTGCTGGTCTCGCACTTCTGCCAGAAGTTCGCGCGCAACAGCCAAAGACCCCCGACCGTGAGCCCAGAGGCGATGGCGCTGTTGGTGAAGTGCCCGTGGCCCGGCAACGTGCGCCAGCTCGAAAACGCGATCGAACGGGCCTGTGTGACCGCGCGCGACGGCGAGATCCGCACCAAGGACCTGCCACCCGAGGTGGGGCGCCGGATCGAGGGCGGCGGGAAGCACCCGTTCCAAGTGGACCTGAGCCGCAAGCTCCCGGACCAGTTGGCCGAACTGACCGCGAGCTTCGAGGAGCGCTACATCCGGCGCGCGCTGAAACGCTCTCGGGGGCACGTGGGGAAGTGCGCGAAGATCACCGGGCTGTCGCGCCGCAGCATCACGGACAAGATCGCGCAGTATAAGATCGACAAGGAGCAGTTCAAGGGCGATGAGTGAAACGACGTTTCCGCCGGGGAGCGCGGCGCAACGGCCGCCTTCCCCGGCGAAAGCTCTCACAGACAAGAAAGTCTGCGCCACAAGAAACAGACACAACTAACCGGACCGTGTGTCAGGCGCGTCATTTTCCTGATGCCTCTTTCTCCTTCGCGGCCTTCAGTTCGGCTTCGAGCTTCGCAACCTCGCGGCGGGCCGCTTCCAGATGGGCTTGCTGATCCGCACGAACCGCTTGCGCCCGCGCAAGCTCCTCTCGGGTCACAACACCTTTCGCGGCCAACTGTTCAAGCCGGCTCAATACGGCCACGGTGGCCTCGGTTTGCACCGAGGCGAGTTGCTCCTGTGCCCGCGCCACCGCGAGACGAACTTCCGCGCGCCGGACCGCTCCCAGGGGCGTTTCCTTCACGGGAAGGGGAACGGGTATCGGATCCTTCACGGGTGTCGGGCTTTCGACGCCCCTTCCGGAATACGGTTGCGTACGGTGCCCGAACGGCCCCCGGCGATCGTCGCCCAGGTCCGGGGTGACCTCACCGCCGTCAACCGTGACATGCGGCCAAAAGGCATACGGCCTCAGTTTCGTCGGGAACAGGAGTACGCTCCCATCGAACCTTAGCGCGGGCGTCCGCTCCCAATCCTTTTCGCCCAGCAGCGGAACCACGCCACCAAACGGCAAGTCGTCGGGCTTCGACCAGACCACGCCTTCAGCGGCCTCGATCACCGCGAGCGTGTTCGACAGCCCATCGGTAAAGGACTCGGCGGTGAGCCCAAACTTCTCGCCGTTCTTGAGCCACGGGCGCCCGACCAGCGCGGCCCGTTTCTCGCGCTCCACGAACCCCAGGTAGAAGGTTTTCCCCTTCTCGTGCTCGCGGTCCGGTGCCCGGAACACCTCCGGCATCTTCTCGATGAGGAGCTTGTTGTTCGGACCGTCCCAGGGTTCGTCCAGTTTGAACTGCTTGAACAGAGCTTCTTCTTCGAGGTAGGGGAGCAGTTGCACGCGCCAACTCAGGAGCAGTTCGCCCTTCGGCCCGTACACGTTCGCCGGGAACCGGCTGTGGGAACCGAGGTAGTGGTGCAGCGCCACCCCGATCTGTTTGAGGTTGCGCGTCCGCAGTTCGGCCTTGCGCCGGCTCTGCACCGCTTGGAGCAGGTCGCCGAGCGCTTTCGCGGTCGCGGGTCCGATGTCCACTTCTGCCGTGACCCGGACGGTTGAGCCGTCGGCCTTTACGGGCGCCTTTTTCAACGCGCTCGCGAACACGGTTACGACCGGCGCAGCGGCCTTCTCAAACGGGCGCGGGCTGTCGCGCATTTCGGCTGCCCACGCTTCGACCTTCATGGTGACGGTCGCGATTCCCTCTTCGAGAACCGGGGCGGCACGTTTCGCGGCGGTCGCGTCGTCATATTTCAGGGTCAGGGCGAGTTTGGCAGACTTCTTCAGGTCTCCGGTAAGAGTCGCGGTTCGCGTCGCGAACAGCGCCGTGTACGGTACCAGCCCGGGGTCCGCACGGCGGTCGAAATCGCGGACCAGCGGGGGGAGGTACACGCCCGCCGCCAGCGTGTGCCGGCCCGCGGTGGCGAGGGCGTCTGCAAGCGGACCGGTCGCACCCTTTTTGAAGGCCGCAGCGAGTAGGGCCGTGCGGGTGAACTCTCCGTCCCACCGGCCGGGCAGGAACATCAGTGTGTGCTCATCGACCATAATCAGCGCCGAGAACGCCCCACGTTCCAGCGCGTAGAACAGCGGGTCCGCAACGTCGTCGGTCCGGGCGGAGCACGGGCTCCCGGCGCCGGAGGGCGTATCCGTGGCACCCGACGGCGCCGGGTTCGGCTCGACCAATTTCGCTGGCAGGGGCGGTTCCGCCGGCCGGAACCTGGGACCCAACGGCGCGACCGTCTTGGGTTCGGGCACCGCCTCTTTTGTGGCCATCGGGAGGGCTTCGTCCGACCTGCGCCCGTTGAACCGGTGAAGGTCCGCACCGAACACGGGCCGCGCGTTCAGGCTCTTGAGGACGCGCGCCTCGTTGAACGGATCGACTGCGGTCACAACAAGCACCGGGTCCGTCGCATCACGCCCGAGCAGCGGCCAGAACAGGGTGATGCGGTCCAGTTCCAGCGGCGATACCCCGATGACCTCGGTCACGCCCGTAAGCGCGTCGGGTTGCTTCCAGGGCTACTCAGAGTTTGAAGTTGGCTGTTTGAGTAAGGCGAGTGCGGATTCGGTTTGAGCAACCATGTGGCGGATGGCGGCGGGTACGCTGGGGTGCCCGGTTCGTCGTAGCAGGTACGCGACGACGTTCCGCAGGCT